>NZ_JBQSXT010000022.1:0-63446 GCF_052378605.1 Halomonas sp. AOP27-A1-41 | reverse complement strand
ACCGAAGGGCGCTGCCCGTTCGATGTGGGGCGTATTCTACCCACTTTTCCTGATGGGTCAACAACTTTTTGCAATTACTTTAAAGCACTAACGCATTGATACAAGAAGCTAAGTCAATAGCCCTTATACGCTAGTCAGCCTAATACTCGACCACATCAAGGCGGGCCAGCAGCTCTTGGCGCCTGGATTCCGTTGTAAAGGCTTCCTTTATGGCATTACGGTTAAGAGTCAGGAAAGCCTCTTCATCCCAGCCGAATGATTGAGCACAAGCGATGTGATTAGCCAATAGACCACCACCAAAGTAAGCCGGATCATCCGAGCTAATCGTCACATTAAGCCCTTTATCAAGAAGGGCCGGCAGAGGATGATCGGTTAAGCTATCAACCACATTTAAACTTACGTTGGATAAGGGGCATACGGTCAGCACGGTTTGCTTTTGATATAGGCGCTCCACCGCTTCGTCACTCTCCAGACAGCGGATACCGTGATCAATGCGGCACACATCAAGCAAATCCAATGCCTCAATGATATAGGAGGCCGGCCCTTCCTCTCCTGCATGAGCTACCCGAGCTAGGTCCAACTCTTGGGCGCGTTTAAAAACGGCAACAAATTTTGAGGGTGGATGGTCGCGCTCAGCACTATCCAGACCAATGGCGTCAAGCTCACTCCAGTAAGGTGCTGCCTGCTCCAGCACTTGAAGTGCCTCTTCGGCAGGCCGGTCACGCAAAAAGGCCATGATCATTCCGACACTTAAATCCAGAGACTGCTCTGCCTCTTGCTTGGCACGCAGTAATCCGGACATGACCACGTCCAGAGAAACGCCGCGCTGTAGATGTGCCTGAGGATCAAAATGTATATCGATATGGACGACACCCTCACTACTAGCGCGCTTGAAATAATCCATCGCCAAGTCATAAAAATCCTGCTCATGACGAAGAACGCTCATGCCCTGGAAATAGAGGTTCAAGAAACCTTGTAGATCTTTAAACTGATAGGCTACCTTGGCCTCCTCGACGGAGGAATAAGGTAATTCGATACTGTTTCGCTCTGCCAGAGCAAACATAAGCTCCGGTTCCAGCGAGCCTTCAATATGCAAGTGAAGCTCGACTTTAGGGAGGTTACGTAAAAAATCCTGCATCAATTTTCCTTAACGCCCAACTCAAGCGGTTACTTACCTGAGCTGAGCTTCCCGGCACTTAAGTGCCAGTGATGGGTTATCTGTCGCGTTAGCAAGCTACCCACTTCATGGTGAACAAAGAAGATGGTGGTGCGCCCGACTAACCAGCGAGAAAGCGTGTTAGCTACTATTACGGCCGTATCATGATCAATCGCCGCAAAAGGCTCGTCTAAAATAACCACCGAAGGGTCCATGAGCAACAGCCGAGCCAGCGCCACCCGCCGCGCCTGCCCACCAGACAGTTGCTGCCCTCGCTCACCTACGGGTGTTTGCAACTGGCCCGGAAGAGATTGAGCCCACCCATCGAGCGCTACTGCTTTCAGCACATCCCAAAGCGCTTCATCATCAGCATCAGGATTCCCCAAGCGTAGATTTTCTTCCAATGACGCATCGAAAAGGTCTACCTGCTGGGTTAACAAAGCAATGTGTTGCGAACGCTCCTGCTCTGGCACAGCAGTAGGCACGCAGCCTCCTACATTAACCACACCTTTAGAAGGAGCAAGCCGCCCCGTCAAAAGCGCCGCCAGGGTACTTTTACCCGCACCTGAGCGCCCGGTAATGATAGCCCACTCCCCCGCTGCCAAATGAAATGAAACACTATCGAGCGCTGGCATCAGGCTAGAAGGATAACAATGCGTGACTTTCCGCAACTCAAGATCAAGCTGTTGGCCGGAAAATGACTGGTGTTGACTCTGCTGGCACTCGGGCCCAAGTGCATTTAAACGCTCTGCTGCAGCGGCACTGCCCCCCAAACGTGCGAAAGCACCCGGAAGCGGTACAAAAACTTCATTCACACCTAGAATCACCAGCAGCAACATCACCAGAATAGGCCCGGTTATTACCCCACTCGCCACCTGCACGCCACCCAGCCATACAACGCTTAACAGCAGCAACCCGGTAATAACGCTAATGAGGCTATCACCCATAGCAACGCTTCGGCCAAGGCGCCGTTGATTATCAAGCGCTGCATCTTCGTGCGCCTCCACATGCTGACGGTGCCACGCAGCGCTGCGATAGGCAATTAACTCAGCTGAGGCCTGCAACTGATCAACGACCAACCGCCGTAACCCTTCCTGGTCAGCCACTTGGCGATGACTGTGCGCATACCCCAAGCACGCCATGCCATAGGTAACACTCGCCCACAGAACCAGCAGAACCACGCCGACCCACAGCGCTAACGCAGGCAACCAAATAGCAATAAAGAGGGTTAACCCCACAATAACTACCAAGCTAACCAGGGGTGGCATCAGCAAACGAAGATAAAGATTATCGAGAGCATCTATATCAGCGGTTAAACGTCCCAGCCAGTCACTGACACGCTCGCGCTGCAACGCCGCCTCATCCAATCGCATAAGCTGGCCAAACACGCGGTAGCGTAAATCAGCCAAGAGGCGAAGCACCGTATCGTGATTATAGAGACGTTCTATATAGCGGGCGACAGTACGTAATAGCGCAAAGAAGCGTATTCCTCCGCCAGGTACGTACACATCCAACTGAACAGGTAAGCCAAGCAAAAAAGCGATGCCCGCTAATGCACATGCGGTAATAAACCACCCAGAAAGGCCCAGCAGTGAAAGCCCCGCAGCAAGCGTTAAGCAAATAAGGAGCGCGCCGATCGCGAACCGCCTTCGACGCTTCATCATTAACGCCACCCAGGGCGACAATGCCTGGCGCGCTTGGGACAGCTCACTTTTTTGTGAGGACGCATTAGGTTGCATCACGCACCTCCTTTAAACGGCCGTCCTGCATATAAAAGTGGAGCTGAGCCGCCTTAATTGCAGCCGGGTGATGCGTTGCCATAATCACCGTACGCCCCTGTGCAGCCCATGCTAACAATGCACTAATCACAGAGGCTTCGGTTTCAGCATCCTGGCTTGCTGTAGGCTCATCGAGCAGGATTAAATCAGCATCACTTAAATAAATGCGCGCCAACGCCAGCCGCTGGGCCTGACCACCCGATAACCCCACTCCGCGCTCTCCTATCATGGTATCCAAACCATCAGGCAATTGGTTTAGAAGCTCCTCCAAACCAGCCTGGTGAAGTGCTGAAAGCATTGCGGGAGTATCGGCATCAGGGTTTGCCAGCCGCAAGTTATCCGCCAAGGTGCCATGCAACAGGCCCGGCTGCTGGTCCAGCCACGCGTAACGCGGCTGAGCCAACTGAAGCGTGCCGCTTGATGGCGTCAAAAAACCGGCCAATAACGCCAACAGTGTCGACTTCCCGCTCCCGGATGGACCACTAATCGCAATGACACTGCCTTTTTTGATCGTCAGATCCATTGGCCCTAACACCCGACCGCGGATCGGATAGTCAACGCTGACATTTTGAAGCACTGCAATATCGTCATCAGTTGCAGGCTCATCAAACGTACTTCGTTGTATGCTCGACTCATTCAGCACCGTTACCAGGCTTTCTGCGGCACCTAAAGCAGTAGCACGATCATGGTAGTGCTGTGACAAGGTGCGTAACGGCTGGAAAAACTCAGGAGCGAGCAGCAATACGGCTAAGCCCGTAAAGAGCGTTAAAGAAGGTGCAGGCCCGTACTCAATATATCCCAGTAAGCCAAACCCTACGTATATCGCTACTACGGCAATGGCGACCGACGCGAAAAACTCGAGCACTGCAGACGATAAAAAAGCCAAGCGCAACGTTCGCATGCTTAAACGACGGTAATCATCTGTTGCCCACCAAACGTCCTGATGAGCACTCGCCGTGCGACCAAATAGCTGAAGCGTCGACATTCCACGAACACGGTCAAGAAAGTGGGCAGAGAGCCGTGCAACCGCTGCAAACTGGTCCCGATTTATACGCTCAGCTCCCATACCTACTAGTGCCATGAATAGCGGGATAATGGGCGCAGAAAGCAACAAGAAGAGAGCAACGACATAATCCAGTCGTAGCATCACCAATAGAATCAGTAGCGGTAAGAGAGAAGTAATTCTTAGCTGCGTATAGAAGCGCGAAAAATAGCCATCCAGTGCCTCTATATTTTCTACCGCCTGCGTCGCCAAGGCGCCGCTTTGATGATAAGCCAACCACACAGGACCCAATATCCAGCATTTATCCAGCAGTTGACGTCGGGCGTACTGGCGGATACGTAGGCTAGCCTCCAGGCTTATTACCTCTTGCCCCCACAGGCATACTCCGCGCCCAAGCACGCACAGCGCCAGCCCTATTAATACGTTTAAAAACGGATAAGGCGCTTGTTGATCAATAACCAACTGCTCTACTAACCAGGCCAATCCCACTACAATAATAACCGTTTGAACCCCAGCTAAAATGCCAAGAAAAGCGGCGAGATTTAATCTTCGCCGCTCTAAGGTTGCCAGCATTTTTAACCAGGAGCGCGCGGTTAGCGACTGCTCCGTCATCTGATTGCCTCTGGCTTAATGATAACCTTCACCTACACGCACCTTGCCGCGAAATACCCAATACGTCCATGCGGTATACATCAGGATAAAGGGGATAACAAAGAGCACACCAATCAACAAGAAAAGCTGTGACTCAGGTGCTGACGCCGCATCCCACAAGGTGTAGTTAGGCGGCACTATCATCGGCCATTGGCTCACGATCAAGCCCAGATAGGTAAATACATAAATACCGATAGTCGCAAGGAAGGGATAGCTCTCACGGCGCTGCTTTACCGAGCGGTATACAAGAAAGGCGAAGAAGAGCGCTAGCGCTGGGAAAATCCAGATCAAGTGCAGATGACCAAACCAGCGATCCCAAACAACCGGGTTCACGAACGGCGTCCAGATACTAACAATGGCGAAGACCACTAGCACCATTGCCAACAGCATAGGCGTGATTTTATACGCCCAATCCTGTACGTGGCCTTCCGATTTTAGAATCAGCCAGGTTGAGCCCAAAAGCGCATAACCTGCCATAAGCCCCAAGCCTGTTAACACCGTAAACGGCGTTAACCAATCAAAGGCGCCCCCGGTATAAACAAAGCCTTCGGTTTGAAAACCCTGAATATATGCACCAACCACAGCGCCTTGAGCGAACGCAGCGACCGCCGAACCCCAGGCAAAGGAGCGATTCCACCAGCGGCGGTTACGGCGCGACTTAAAGCGGAATTCAAACGAAATGCCACGGAAAATCAACCCTGCCAGCATCAAGAAAACACCGATATAGAGTGCCGGTAAGAAAATCGAGTAAACCAAGGGAAAAGCTGCTAACAAGCCAGCCCCCCCCAAAACCAGCCAAGTCTCGTTACCGTCCCAGACCGGTGCCACAGAGTTCATCATGACATCACGAGCTTCTTCATCAGGGGCAAAGGGAAATAGAATTCCCAAGCCAAGATCAAAGCCATCCATCAGTACATACATGATGACGCCGAACCCGATAATGCCAGCCCAAATAATCGACAGATCAAACATTTCCATGGTTAGCTCCTCGCCGGATCAATGTCATCATCAAAAGGGGTGTGGGCGGCAGAGAGTGGCCGCTTGGGACGGTCAGCATCCCTATTAACAGACGCCTGTTCTTGCTCAGGCAACATGCCGTTGCGAACCACCCGGGTTAGATAGTAAATACCAGCATAAAAAACCACCGCATATACCAGCACATACCCAATAAGCGTAAACAGCGCCATCCAGCCTGTTAGCGAAGGTGTCACACCCTCTGCATGAGACATGATGTTGTATACCAGCCAAGGGGACCGACCTACTTCGGTCACGATCCAGCCAGCCAGAACCGCAATGAAGGGTAAAGAAATCATGCCGACCAATGTTTTCAAAAACAGCTGACTCTCATAAATACGTTGATTGCGCCGCAAGAATAAGCCTACAAAGGAGACAGCAATCATTATTAAGGCAATGCCAACCATCACCCTAAACGCCCAAAAGACGATGGCAACAGGAGGCTGGTCTTCAGGTGGCACGGCCGTAAGCCCTGGAACTTCACCATGCAGCGAATGGGTAAGTATGAGACTGGCCACGTTAGGAATGCCAATCTCATAAAGGTTTCTCTGCGCCTCCTGGTCCGGTAGCGCAAACAAGAGCAATGGCACGCTGGTAGATGTTTCCCAGTTCCCCTCCATTGCTGCGACCTTCGTTGGCTGATATTTGAGCGTATTCAACCCGTGGGAGTCGCCTATAAACGCCTGAAGAGGCGTCAGGAAAAGCAGCAACCATAAGCACATGGAAAGCGCACGACGGTTAGCCTCTGGATCTCTTCCACGCAACAAAAACCAGGCGCTAACGCCTGCCACGACAAACCCGCCGGTGATAAAGGAAGCTACAGCCATGTGTGCAAAGCGATGAGGGAAGGAAGGATTGAAAATCGCGTCAAACCAGGAAATCACATGGAAACGATTGTCGATCAACTCAACGCCTGCCGGTGTATGCATCCAACTGTTTGCCGCAAGGATCCAGAACGCTGAAATAAAGGTGCCCAGCGCCACCAAGGCAGCCGCCATCAAATGGATACCCTGTGGCACTTTTCCACGGCCAAACAGCAATATGCCAAGGAAGGCAGCTTCAAGGAAGAAGGCTGTCACGACTTCATAACTGAGCAAGGGACCTATAAAATTGGAGGTCGCCAGAGAGAAATTACTCCAGTTCGTACCGAACTGAAACGACATCACGATTCCCGACACCACCCCCATGCCAAAAACTACGGCAAATACTTTCGTCCAGAACAAGGCCAAACGGTCCCATGCAGGATTTTGCGTCTTAAAAAAAAGTGCTTGTAAAAGCGCAATATAAGAGGCCAACCCAATGGTGAAAACCGGAAAGATCGTGTGAAAACAGATAACAAACGCGAATTGTATTCGCGACAGCATTAAGGGATCGAGTTCCATTGCACGCTCCTAACCTGAATTAATACCCCAGTTTTTGTTAACGCAAGCTTAGCTGAAACTTAAAGATTCAGCCTTTAATTATAAGCATCTAGCCTGTTTTTATTTATATTGCCATATTACTGGCTTACATCTCACTATACACCGGTCTATCTTTCGCAAAGCGTGTCGCATTGACGCACATCAAATAATGCCAATTATTCATTAAGATAATACGACAACGCTTATCATATATCCGGTATACGCAATAAAAAGCGTAAAAAGAACAGCGCCTTCGAGGCGATTAATTCGACGCGGACGCCCTTTCCAGGAAAATGCGAAGAGAACCATTAGCAGGGTCATGCAGGTCATAATGCTCCAATCACGCACCAGCACTTCCCGCCCAGCATCAATAGGTGCAATAACCCCCGCAAGCCCCACTACAGCAAGGCTATTAAACAAGTTAGAACCAACAACGTTACCCAGCACCATATCGTGCTCTTTACGGCGCAGTGCGCTAATCGAAGAAGCAAGCTCGGGCAGTGATGTACCAACGGCTACGACGGTTAGCCCGATAATCAAGTCACTCACGCCAAAACGTTGCGCAATTTCTACCGCTCCCCAAACCAACATACGCGAGCTTGCAACCAAAAACACCAACCCAACCAACGTCCACATAATCGCTTTACCACGCGACATGGGATTACTGTCCAGCGTCTCAGCGACTTCCTCAACCAGCGCATCGTCCTTTTGCTTTTTTGAACGAAAGATGCTTACGCCGATAAATATGACGAGGGCTACCAATAAAAGGGCCGCTTCCCAGCGAGACACCCAACCATCCCAGAGCATAATCCCAGTGATCAGTGTGACCAGAATTAAAACCGGCATCTCTTTGCGGATGACGCTGGAGTGCACAGCTAACGGTGCAATGAGCGCAACAAAACCCAATACCAAACCAATATTGGCAATATTGGAACCATAGGCATTCCCTACTGCAAGCCCGGGATTCCCCTGCAAGGCTGCCAATACTGACACCATCATCTCAGGGGCTGAGGTACCGAATCCAATGACCAACATACCAATCAATAAAGGCGAAAGACCGAGCCAACGTGACGTTGCAGCTGCGCCATCAATAAATTTCTCAGCACTCCAGATGAGCAACACCAGTCCCATCGCTACAGCTACAAGTGGAAGCAACATTTTATTTCCTTATGGCAGAATATTAGGCACTATCGCGGCTGCATCCTTGACTAACCCTTCAGTCGGGTCAAGCATCGGGTTATGCCAGCATGGATCTATTTGGGTTTGATATAAAAAAGGCCCGGTGTTCATTCGGTTTACATCGCATTCGCAGTGAGAGTGTCCCCTTTGCCCCACTTCCGTTTATTAAAGCGTTCCTCACTTTCCGTTAATGCGCCTCTAGTGGATCGGCAGCCACCTGAGTCTCGCGTTCAGCGTCGACGTTTACGCGCCTGCCATGAGTGCGACTGGGTATCCGCGCTGCCACCCTTACGCTCGGGCGAAAAGGCCAGCTGCCCGCGCTGCTCACATGTACTCGTAAAACGCCACCGCTACCCCGCTCAGCGCAGTATGGCACTTGCCATTGCGGCATTAATTGCATTAATCGTGGCTATTTCGTTTCCGTTTGTAAGCTTCAGCGTTAGTGGCGTCGGCAATCGCATAGAGCTGTCACAAACGGCCACCACGTTAATTGCCTTTCACCAACCGGTCGTGGCCATTATCGTCATCATGACCATCGTTGTGCTGCCGACCCTTTATCTGCTTAGCGTGATTTGGCTGCAGCTGGGGCTTTTACACGGCAAGCCACTCGCCTATAGTCGCGATATTGCCCGCTCACTTGCCCACTTGACGCCCTGGATGATGGCGGATGTCTTTATTATAGGGGCACTAGTAAGCCTAATTAAAATAGCCGGTATGGCGCAAATTGAGTTGGGTATCTCCTTCTGGGGTTTTTGCGTCTTTGCGGTACTTTTATTAATGACCATCCAGTCCATTGATGCCGACTGGATGTGGTTTTCCCTCGAAGGAGAACCCTTGGCGCCAGAGGGCACCCAAACAGGAGCAACCGCCGCTAGTCAGCGCCTAACAGGCTGTCCAACCTGTGGGCTTGTCAATTCACTCACCCCAGGACATAAATCTCGCTGCATTCGATGTCATGAGAAACTTCACTCCCGACTCCCCTATAGCTTACAACGCACCTGGGCACTGCTAGGCGCAGCGACTGTCATGTATATCCCTGCGAATGTTTACCCTATTATGACCACGACGAGCCTGGGGCATAGCGGTTCTTCGACCATCATAGGAGGCGTCGTTGAACTGATTCAGATGGGCTCATGGCCAGTCGCCACCGTTATTTTCGTTGCCAGTATTATTTGCTGGCGCTTTCATGGCTATGCATTGTCGTTCGAGGCAACAGCCAACCCAATACCATCAGCCGCACGCGGCTTTATCGCATTACCGAATTTATCGGACGATGGTCGATGGTTGATGTTTTTGTAGTGGCTATTCTGGTTGCCTTGATACGCGCTGGCTCACTTATGTCGATCACACCAGGTCCTGCCGCGCTAGCGTTTGGCTCGGTCGTGGTATTGACAATGCTAGCCGCTATGACGTTTGACCCCCGCTTAATATGGGATGCTCCTACCAAGGCAGCGCCCACATCAAATAATAGCCACTCTGGGAGCCATTAATGGGTAACGACACCCCCATAGCTAACAAGCAAGAGCCTGACATGAACAAAGCCAGGCCTTCGCCGCAATCACGCATCTCCCCTATTTGGATTGTGCCTTTTGTGGCTATCATTATTGGGCTATGGCTGGTGTACGATAATTACACCAGCCGCGGCACACTTATCACATTAACCATGAACAACGCCGAAGGTATCGAAGCGGGAAATACCTCCATCCGCAGCCGCAACGTTGAAATCGGCCTCGTGCAAAATGTCCAGCTCTCTGAAGACCTAAGCAGTGCTGTGATTACAGCACGCATTCAGCCTCAGGCTGAAGCCTTGTTGCGTGAAGATAGCCGCTTTTGGGTGGTAAAGCCTCGTATCGGGCGTGAAGGGATTAGCGGCCTAAGTACTGTCCTGTCTGGCGCTTATATACAGCTTGAGCCAGGCAGCTCCGAAGAACAGCGACGTAACTTTCCGGTAAGCGACGTCCCCCCTGTCGCCACGGCCGGCATGGCCGGCATCAATATCAATCTCATTAGTCAACTCGGCAATTCGTTGCGTGTCGGCGACCCGGTTTCCTACCAGGGCTATACGGTGGGCCGCGTTGAAGAAGCAAGTTTCGACCCCGAATCACGCACCATGCATCACCAGGTATTTATCGAAGAGCCCTATGCACTGCTGGTGACCGACAGCACCCGCTTCTGGTCCTCGAGCGGCATTGACCTGCGCCTTGATTCAAATGGCTTTCGGGTTAACGTTGAATCACTTGAAACCCTGTTAGGCGGAGGTGTCACGTTTGGGGTGCCCGAAGACTTACCAATGGGACGCCCTGTAGAAGCGGGCGCCCGCTTTAATCTGTACGGGGATGAGGATGATGCTCGCGAGGGTACCTTCAATCAGTACCTGGAATACGTTCTGTTAGTGGATGACACCGTTCGCGGCCTTTCACGCGGTGCGCCCGTCGAGTTTCGAGGTGTTCGCATAGGCACCGTGGCCGCTGTCCCCTGGAACTTTACATCACCACAGCCGAGCTCACGCGCAAGCTTCGCCATCCCCGTACTCATTCGCCTTGAGCCCCAGCGGCTTGGCATCGAGAATTCGGATATTGATTTGGAAGAGTGGGAAGAGCGCTTTAACCGCATGTTTACGCTTGGCCTTCGTGCGTCGCTTAAAAACGGTAACCTGCTAACCGGCGCTTTATTTGTGGATCTGAACTTTCAGCGAGACACCGACGAGGACTACATTGCGTCGACTTTCTCTGGCCGCACGGTTTTCCCCACGGTGTCGGGTGGTTTTTCCCAAATCCAATCCCAAATTACCGATCTACTCGACAAGCTGAACGCGCTTGAAGTGGAGCCCTTACTGGCGGGCATGGACAGTAGCTTACAAGCCTCTGAAAGCATGCTTAATGAGGTCCGCGGTGTCAGCGAGTCGCTCAACCAGCTGCTAAGCGACCCTGAAACTCGTGCAGTAGGCGGCAACCTCAATGCTACGCTTAACGAGCTTCAAAGCACCCTCCAGGGCGTATCGCCTACCTCACCGGCTTACCAGGACCTGACGTCGGCCATCGAGCGCCTGGATCGATTAATGCGCGATCTTCAACCACTAACCCGCACACTGAACGATAATCCGCGGGCGCTGCTGTTTGATAATCTGGATACTCAAGATCCTATACCGCGCGCACCGCGCTAAACAGGGGAATATTATGCGTATACTCGTTTTAAAATCCTTATTGCTAATGTCCCTATCACTCATGCTGGCTGCTTGCGCAAGCAGTGTGACGCCCCCGGCGCGCTATATGCTACCCAGTAACGGGCTGGCCAATACACCAAGTAGCCCCCAAGGCACGCTACAGCTGCGCTCGCCACGCCTTGCTCACTATCTCGATGTCGATGGCATCGTTATGCAATTGGATGACATTACGCTTAACCAGGCGCGAGAGCACCAATGGGCCGAAAGCATTGACCGACAGCTTGCACGCAGCTTACGGACACAGTTGTCGCAAGAGCTACCGCTTATTCGCGTAGTCCGTGATGACAGTAGCCAACCTGAAGCGCTCACCCTGCGGCTTGATGTTGATCAATTTCAAGGCCGCTACGATGGTTTAGCGGTGGTGGCCGGGCAGTGGCAGCTACGCAGCCCAAGTGATGAACTGTTGGCCATGAAGAGTTTTTCTGCGCAAACAATACTGGATGAGGACGGCTACCCCGCCCTGGTACGTGCCCTAAGCGCTAGCTGGGAGGATGTTGCGAGACAAATTGCCGATCAAATACGTCAGGGTAACTATTTCCATTAGCCGGTTTAAGCGGGATGAAATAACCAAAGCGCTTGAGAGCCCGCCAACCAATCACCACAAGTATGCCCGTCTGAGGTAATCTTCATGTTACACTGACGGGTATATTTTGAGTGTTGCGATAGCGTAACACCCACAGTCAAATGCCCGTCTCTTCCATACTGACCACTTTTTTTCGTTATGGTCATACGTGGCTAATCAACGATCATCGCGGCTTGGCAAGCTTTGCTGTCGCGAGGATAACCATTCTCGTCTTTTGAAAAATTACGCCTAGCAACAACGCTTTTAAGCAGCTGTTGCCTTGTTAGGTGGCTGCGGAGAACGCATGAGCTTTTCTGAACTTGGTCTGCAAGAAGATTTATTACACGCCGTTACGGCGCAAGGCTACACCCAGCCTACTCCGATCCAATTAAAGGCTATTCCTGTCGTATTAGAAGGTCGCGACTTGCTCGCAAGCGCCCAAACGGGCACGGGTAAAACGGCCGGCTTTACCCTACCCATGCTACAGCGTCTTTCCGGTGGAAAACGGCCAGGCAAACGCCAGGTGCGTGCGCTGGTATTGACGCCTACTCGGGAGCTTGCTGCTCAGGTAGGTGAAAGTGTATCCACCTATGGGAAGCATCTCTCTTTACGCTCGCACACTATTTTTGGTGGTGTAGGCCAACAGCCCCAGGTCGATGCACTTAAAGCAGGCCTGGACGTACTGATTGCCACCCCCGGCCGCCTATTGGACCTTCAGCAGCAGGGCCACGTTGACCTTTCAGCCATCGAAATTCTAGTGCTTGATGAAGCCGACCGCATGTTGGATATGGGCTTTATTCACGATATTAAACGTGTACTACGCCTAGTGCCCAAACAGCGCCAAAACCTGCTATTTTCCGCCACATTTTCAAATGAAATTCAGACGCTGGCGCAGCAGTTACTCAATAACCCCGCCCTTATTGAAGTGGCTCCACGCAACACAACCGCCGAGAAAATTCTCCAAGCGGTTTATCGCGTAGACCGCGAAAAAAAGCGTGAGCTGTTGGCGCATTTGATTCAGCGCCACGGCTGGTTCCAAGTGCTGGTTTTCACCCGTACCAAACATGGCGCCAACCGGCTTGCCGAACAGCTTTCAAAACAGGATATCCCTGCCATGGCTATTCATGGCAACAAAAGTCAGGGCGCTCGTACCCGTGCGCTGGGGGCTTTTAAAAGTGGTGACTTGCAAGTATTAGTCGCGACGGATATCGCCGCACGTGGGCTGGATATTAGCGAGCTTCCCCACGTGGTTAACTTCGACCTGCCCAATGTGGCGGAAGACTATGTCCACCGCATTGGCCGGACAGGCCGAGCGGGTAGCAATGGTGAAGCGGTATCACTAGTGTGTGTGGACGAGCACGGTTTGCTGGGCAATATCGAACGGCTGATCAAGCAAAACCTACCCAAACATATAGAACCTGGGTTTGAGCCAGACCCCACGATCAAACCAGAGCCCATTGAGAATGGTCGTCGCCAGCGCCAACCTCAAGCTCGACGCAAACCAACTAGCGATAATGGAAATGCCAGCGGCGAGCGCCGTCGGCGCGCACGCCGCTAGCCTGCTAACAAGGAATATGCGAAGGTTATGCCCTCGCATATTCCACTACGTTGGCTACTACATTATCAGGGAGCGATCATGTCATCTTCTCAACTTATTAATGAATATCGGCAGTGGCTCAGTTTTCAACGCCAAGAACAGCTTAGTCGTGAACACCAGGGAATCGTGCAACGCTTGGAAGATGCACGCGCCTCTTCAAAGCAGGTCATACAAGCCTACCGCAGCATGGCGGAGAAAGCCGCTAACGAAGGCGCTTGCTACCGGACGCTGTTCCTACGCGAGCGTGACGATAATGTAGCGCTACCTTGCGAAGGCTGGCTGTTTATTCGCCGTGTACTCAGCGAAGACAACAGCACCCGCGTGCGCGCCACGTTAATCGAAACCTTTACCCTTGAAGATGGCATTCTGGCGCCAGGTGATAAACCTGCTCAGAAAGTGACACTTGAGATTTTCGATAAGCTGGATATCAATCAAGGTATGCGCACTAGTGTCCGTGTGGACTCCATGGAAACACCACAGGATTATCACTTCATCACGCTACTGGATGCAGTCCGCGGCGATTTACGCCCTTACCTCAAGTAGGCCGCACAATGTTGTCTCGACGTTCCGTTACCTTTATTTTACTGATGGTTGTGGTGGGGCTAAATTTACGCCCTGCCCTTTCCTCAGTGGCCCCCTTGCTGACGCGTCTTCAGGAAGCTGCCGGGCTCTCACCCGCGGCAGCGGGCGTACTGACAACACTCCCCGTGCTGTTTTTAGGCCTGGCTGCTCCTGTTGCGCCGCTTTTAGCAAAACGGCTAGGCAGCGAGCGGGCGCTTAGTGCTGCGCTACTACTCTTGGCTGCAGGTTTGATTCTGCGCGGTTTACCGTTGCCCGGCGTCCTGTTTATAGGCTCCGCAATGGCGGGCGCCGCCATAGGCATTAGCGGCACTTTACTGCCCGCACTGGTGAAACGCGAGCTACCCGAAAGTGCTGATCTTTTGACGGGCCTCTACACGATGGCGCTCTGCCTGGGAGGCGCGTTGGGAGCAGGATTTAGCGTGCCGCTGACAGTGTGGCTGGGCAGCTGGCAGGCAAGTTTGATGAGCTGGTCGTTACTGGCGCTATTTGCTCTGATTCTCTGGCAATGGCAAATGCCCTCGACTTCCTCTCATGGTATGCCTCAGCCGCCATCTTCGGGACTTCTTAAACTGTTACGCAAACCGCTCACGTGGCAAGTAATGCTGTTCATGGGCATTCAATCATCCATGGCATATATCGTTTTTGGATGGCTGCCAACGCTGCTTGTCGATCGTGGCTATGATGAGGCCAGCGCGGGTTGGACAATGGCTATTTCGATCATGTGTCAACTCGTTTCAGCCTTGGGGGCACCCTGGCTTGCCCGCATGGGGTCAGACCAGCGCCCAGCGCTCTTACTCGTACTGTTTAGTACGGCTCTAGGGCTTTGGCTGCTACTTATAGCGCCCTTAGCCTGGAAATGGCCTGGCGCCATCTTGTTAGGCCTTGGCCAAGGCGGCAGTTTTAGCCTGGCCCTCAGCCTGCTGGTATTAAGAACAGCGACATCACGCCTTGCAGGACAACTTTCCGGCCTGGTACAAGGCGGAGGATATACCATTGCCGCTATTGGGCCTTTTAGTGTCGGCTTGCTGCTCCAATCCGGCGTTCATGCAGACCAAATTGCCTGGCTTTTGATCTCGTTGGTAGGTGTTTGCTGTGGATTCGCCCTGTTGGCTGGCCGCACGCGCCAGCTGGACGATCAAAGCGGCAAGCTTCTGGTTCACCGTTACTAACCTGCACTGGAATCAAACAGGAGTTTTAGTGCTTGGCCTTCAAATATTTACGCCAGGAAATCCGTGATGAGTAGCTTCTCACCTTTAACCGCAACGGCTCCCACCCACGAACGCATTTTGGTTATTTATACGGGCGGCACCATCGGCATGCAGCAAAGTGCCAATGGGCTGACTCCCGGCGCGAACTTTGCCCAACGCATGGCGACCGCGCTTGGCAAGCTCCCCATTGCCCAACAGCAATCGCTTCCTGCTTATGATGTTATTAGTTATACCACGCTGATTGATTCCAGCGCGGCGACCCCACTTCAGTGGCAGCAGTTAGCCAGTGACATCGCCACCCGGTTAACGGATTACCGGGGTTTTGTCGTGATTCATGGTACCGATACGCTTAGCTGGACGGCCGCTAGCCTTGCCTATCAATTGCAAGGCCTAGAGCGCCCCGTCGTTGTAACCGGCGCAATGCGCCCCCTGGAAGCACCCAACAGTGATGCTCTTGATAATATTCATGGCGCGCTGCGGTTTGCGGCAAACGCCGAGCTTCAGGAAGTCGCTATTTATTTTGCAAACCGGTTATTGCGTGGCGTACGAGCTATAAAGCTGCACAGTGACGCACTAACAGCCTTCACCTCTCCAGGTTACCCGCTACTTGGTGAGCGAGTAGGCAATGACTTTGTTTACTACCCAAGCCGTGGGCTTGCCTCTCAACAGCGTGGCGCGCCACGCTTTGAACTCCCCAGCTACCAAGGGTTGGATAAAGGCGAAGTGGTTCGTATCGCGCTCTGGCCCGGTTTGGCCGCTTGGCAACTGGAAGCCTGGCTTGGAGATTCACGCGTTAAAGGCGCTGTTATCCAGTTGTGGGGAGCGGGCAATCTGCCTAACGATCCAGCCCTATTGAATGTACTGGCTAGCGCGGCCGGTGAGGGGAAATTGCTAGCGGCGATAAGCCTTTGCCCTGAAGGCAGCGTTCATATGGGAGCATACGCTGCGGGCGAGGGGTTAACAGATGCAGGCGTGCTCTCAGGCGATGCCATGACACCAGAAGCCACCTTTACCAAACTGGTCCATCTTTTAGCTCAACCGCTTGATGTAGAGACACAGCGGCAACGCTTTCTCGCTTCATTAGTCGGCGAACGCTAATAAGCATGGTGATATCCGTAATTTACGCTATGTTTAATCAATGCTAACCAGTTGACGGAGCCCGTAATTATGGAAAAACCGGTACATCTTTTTAGTGATCTTTTCGAACAACTGGGCCTGCCATCAGACGCTGAGTCGATTGAAGTTTTCATCAAGCGCCATCGCCCTTTGCCCAAAGAGATGGTGCTTTCCGATGCGCCCTGTTGGAATGAAGGCCAAGCGGAATTTCTTCGTGAAGCCATTGAAGACGACGCTGACTGGGCCGAGCTAGTCGACGAGTTGGACGTTGCCATGCACCAAGGGAGTTAACGCGCTGGCGCCGCTTTCGAGCGGCGCTTGACCCAAGCACCAACAAGCAATAGTACCGTAAGAGCAACAAGCGGTAGCAGCACCTCAAACTGAAGTGCATTTTCTTCCTCTATCGCTTCAAGCGCCCCATGAATAGCGCTGCTGTATACGCCCCACTTAATCGATAGGCCTAGCGTTGCCGCAAGAAGAAAAATCGACAGTGGCACACGGCACAGCCCAGCTGCAAAGTTGATCACCGCGTGAGGAAAACCCGGCAAGACACGAAGTGCGCACTGGGTTAATAGATCTCCCCTGTCCTGAAGCGTTTGCATGACTTTTAGGGTTAGCCCTTTAGGTTGCCATGCGCTACGGGTACGTGCTGCTAACTGATGGCCACCGAATGCGCCCGCCACACTTCCAAGTGTCAGCATAATGGTGGCAACGACAGGTGGGTAAAAGGGCGCAATTAGCCAAAAGCCAATACTCCCGGGCAACCCGGCAGCCAGGGTAACGGCCATAAGGACAACCACCCCAACCACTACTGCGGGATGATGTGTCCATTCGTCAACGGTATGCCTGACCGCCATTAAATCCGGCGAGTGCCAAAACCACATACACGCCAGTATGGCTATCATGCCAACGGCTATCGCCAAACGCCACACAAGACGAAAGGCATTACGCATTCAGCCTGGCCTCAACACGCTCAAGAATTTGCCGGCTCACTTTACCTACGAGCGGCTTCGCTGCTTTATTAACGGCTTTTTCCATAAAGCGATTATGAATTTCATAACCAAGCGTAAGCGATACTTCCGTTCCTTCTGGCACTTCACGCAGCCGGTAGCGCCCCTGATTTTTCACCCCATCAAGCGACTCCCAAGCCAGCGTATGGGGCGCCTGAATCTCTGTCACTTCCACGTCAAATGCCCAGTCCATACCTACTGCACGGACATGCCAACGATAGCGGTCGCCCCCCAATACATCAATGGAACGTATTAAATCAGAATAATCAGCAAAATCTTCCACGCGGCGCAATAGCTCAAATACGCGCTCAGGTGATGCTTTAACAATTTCACTGTGCTCTATGGTGGCCATGATCCCCTCGAACCGCTGAAAACTAACTGTTAACCGCTAAGCTACCTGTAAACCGAAACACCATCTGTAACCGCCGGAAACGATAAGCTTAGCAAAACGATGAGCGTAGCATGCTGCTCAATTTATCGGGAATGGCGAACAAGGAGAGACGATCATTCAGACTACGGCTGGTCAGATACGTTCTCATTGCGTAAACTGCCGCCCTCCCGGACCGGACCCCGGCACTCCGTGCAGCCTTATCGCGCACGAAAAATTCTCCGACAGCGAGCACTATTTATGTCCAGTACGTTTTCTCTCCCTTCTACGTCACCGACAGCGACGGTGGTTATCTATTCCGGCGGCATGGACTCCTATACGGTGCTTCACCGCGCACTGCGTGAAGGTCTGGAGGTTCACGCACTATCTTTTGACTATGGCCAACGTCACGCACGCGAGTTGGATGTGGCTACGCACGTGTGCCGTCAGTTGGGTATTCCTCACCAGGTAGTCGACATTCGAGCCATTCACGGTTTGATCGATAACTCCGCACTGACCAACGCCGACCAGGCCATGCCGACGGGTGACTACGCAGATGATAATTTGCGCGCCACTGTCGTTCCCAATCGCAATATGATTTTACTGTCCCTGGCGATTGCCAAAGCGGTCAATATAGGCGCTGGGCGCGTGGATTATGGCGCCCATGGCGGTGACCATGTTTTATACCCGGATTGCCGCCCCGAGTTTGTCGATGCCATGAATCACGTGGCGGGTATTGCCAACTTTGAGCACGTTACGCTGCATGCCCCTTACCTCTACTCATCAAAAGCGGATATTTTACGCGATGGCCTGTCCATGGGGCTTGATTACCAGCATACCTGGACCTGTTATGAAGGACGTGCGTTAGCGTGTGGTCAGTGCGGCAGCTGCCGAGAGCGCTTGGAGGCCTTTGCCGCTAACAATGTGCTCGACCCTTTGGCTTACGATGCGACAGCTCAGGTGAATCGCTGATGTACCACGTTAAAGAAGCCTTTTACACGCTACAGGGCGAAGGCGCACAAGCGGGTCGTGCCAGCGTTTTTTGCCGTTTTAGTGGCTGTAATTTGTGGTCAGGCCGTGAAGTGGATCGCGCTCATGCAAAATGCACCTTTTGCGATACCGATTTTATCGGTACTGACGGACAGAACGGCGGACAGTTCTCAACAGCGGCCGAGCTGGCTGCGCATATTAATGCGCTCTGGCCAAAAGGTAGCGCGAATGCCACCCCGTATGTGGTGTTTACCGGCGGTGAGCCTCTGCTCCAACTGGATACACCGTTAATTGACAAGCTACACCAGCAGGGCTTTGAAGTAGCCGTTGAAACGAACGGTACGTTGCGGCCCCCTCCCGGTATTGATTGGTTATGCGTTAGCCCCAAAGGTAGTAACCCTTTGGCCATTACGCAGGGAAATGAATTAAAACTTGTTTATCCGCAAGCTGACGCATTGCCCCCGGTCTTTGAGGACCTTGCGTTTACTCACTTCTTTTTGCAGCCCATGGATGTAAGCCCGTTAGGGCAACAGTCCGATACCATCGCCCAGGCAACGGATTACTGTATGGCTAACCCACAATGGCGCCTTACGCTTCAAATTCACAAAATCGCAGGGTTTGACTAATGGCTCTCTTTGTAAATCAGTTAACCCATATGGATGTCTCTGTTTGGTGCCCGACACACGGACTCATCGGCTGCAGCTGGCAAGTAGATGCACTCCTTGAAGGCGCCTTGGGTGAAGACGGCATGCTATTTGATTTTGGCGAGGTAAAGCCCTGGATCAAACACACCCTGGACAGCGGCCTCGACCATACGCTTCTGGTGCCCACGCAGGCGCCCGGTGTAAGCATTACTGATTGCGAGGAAGGCCTCTGCGTTCGCACCGAAACGCCTTATCCCCTGGAGGTTCGTGGGCCTGCCGAAGCCTTTAGCCTGCTTCCCTGGGCATCTATTACGCTTGAAGAGGTAGCAGCGTATTTAAGTGCCGAGTTGACCGCACAGCGCCCCGTCAATGTTGACCGTGTCACGCTAACGTTAAGCGATGAAGCTACGACCGGAGCAGCCTATGGCTATAGCCATGGCCTTAAACGGCACCAGGGAAACTGCCAACGTATTGCCCACGGCCACCGCTCCAGACTCTCTATTTGGCAATCGGGCACGCGTCAACCTGAGCTGGAAGCTCGCTGGGCGCACTGGCTGGATAACCGCTACCTACTTGAGCAAGCGGATATTGAACACCAGGACGATGTGTTCTTGACCTATCGTTACCAAGCCGCCCAGGGAGACTTTTCCATTCGCCTGCCAGCAGACCGCTGTGCGGTATTGCCGGGCCCCACTACCGTTGAGAATATCGCCATCTGGCTGGCACGTAGCATCGCCGATGAAAGCGGCCACGCCACACGCGTTCAAGCATTCGAGGGGATTAACAAAGGCGCCTTTGCGGAATTTACGCCATGAGCGAGGCAGGTATTATCGTTAAGCAAAGCGCTGGCTGCCGGGCAGGTTGCGGAGCTTGCTGTATAGCGCCGTCCATCAGCTCACCGATTCCAGGGATGCCTCAAGGCAAGCCTGCTGGGGTTCGCTGCATTCAGTTGGATGAGCAGAATCTATGTCGGCTTTTTGGCGATGCAAGCCGCCCCACCGTATGCGCCAACTTTAACTTTGATGCCAGCGTTTGTGGCGAGCACCGTGATCAGGCACTCGCCACCCTTGCATACCTCGAAACAGCAACGGGATAACCCCTAACCTTCTACACCCGCAGGCTGGGTCAAACGACGATCCAGCAGGCTCACCCAACGCACCAGCACCGGCGCATCGCTATGGCTAACATCATTCAGCAAATGTCGGAACAACTCTTTGGCAGTAGGGTCGCCCGGCTCAATGTGCATCAACCATAGTTCAAGCGCCGCCAGCTCCTGGTGGCGGTTCCCATTCTCTCGGGATTGGCTGATGGCCATCTCGGCAAGCGCCCTAACCTCGTTCGCAGGATGTCCAAGCTGATGCCGAACGCTCGCCAACAGCGTCGCTAGCTCAGGCAAAAATAGCGTGGTACGCTCGCGGGCGATCACAAGGCATTGATCCAAATAGTCTTCTGCGGCATCAAGCTCACCCAGCTCAATACAGGCATCGATATACCATAATGAGGGGCGCTGGTAGCGGTCGCTCCCTTTAAGCTCGGTCATCCGCTCAAGGCTTTCGCGTATTTGTGCAAGCCCTCCTTGATCCCCTGCTAACGCGCGCTGCCATCCCAACACCGCTTGGGCCGAGATTTGCCATAATTGCAAGTCGGGCGTGACGGTCATGGCTGCCGCCCTCTCAGCCTGGCGCGCCGCCAGGTGCACATGCCCTAACTGACGATAGAGGGAAGCCGCGAATAACAGCGACATTGCCAGCGTTCCCGGGTGGCCAATTTTTTCCGCCAACCGAAGCGCCGCCGATACTTGCCGCTCTGCACGCTGATAGTCGCCCCGTAAACAGAGCGCCCAGCCTTGAAAACACGCTGCCGTTACCTGCGGGTGATCAGAGAACGGCAGCCACTCAATCATCATTTGTGCATTGAGCGGATCAATTTCATCCAGATGATCGTGGGCCTGCTGGATACGTCCTGCCCAGTACTCGCATTGAGCGCGTGCATAATCTGCTAAACGGCGATAGCGCGGGTCTTCCAGTCGCTCCGCGATATCCGCAAGCGTCGAGGCAAGCGCAAACGCATCGGCATGCGCATAGCGCTGGCTGCGCCCTACCCAGAGCCCCCACTTAACCAGAAAGACCTGCTCAAGCTCTTCAGGGTCATCCAGCATATCACTGCCGGACTCACGCAGTAGCTCTCGGGCGCGAACAAAACTTTCATGAGCGATGGGTGAGCCGTGTCCTTCCAGGGAAAATGCGGCCTGGCCACGTACCGTAAGCAGACTAACCTCGCGCTCTATCTCATGCTCAACATGGCGCAAGCTTGCCAACCCTGCGTCGGCCATCCGCAACGCCGTTCGGTTAGCACTGACCTTTAGCGCCTCGCGAGCAGAAAGCTCAAAATAGCGTGCGCCGCGTGCGTAATGACCGCTTCTACGCAAGTGTGCAGCAAAGTCGCCAGGATGGCGGCTAATCCACATGGGGAAACGCTCTTCAATTAGCGTGACGACCTGCTGATGCAGTTTGACGCGTACATCGCGCGGGCAGGAGAGATAGGCGGCTTCCTGAAGAAGCTGATGGCTAAACTGACACTCTTGCTCACCGAGTTCTTTATTAACGGGTTCAATGATCTCGAGCTGACGCATATGCTCAAGCGCTTGCGTTAATCGAGCGGGCTCCCAGCCGCTGCACTCCAACAAAAAATCCAGCCGGAAACGTTTGCCAAGCACTGCCGCTACGTGGGCAATAGCACGGTCGGCCTCCAACTGATCAATACGGCTGGCTAGCAAGCCCAGCAGCCCTTTCGGCAGCTCATCAAATTGGATACTACGCCCTTCACGACGGTCCATGTCCAGACGTCGGCAAATTTCCTGCATGTAAAGCGGCACGCCATCGCACCGCTCTATGATCTGGTTACGCAGCCGGGGGCTTAAATGTATGCGATAGCGGCGTGACAGCTGGGAAAGCAGGCGTGACGATTGCTGAACGTCCAACTTACCCAACGTGATCTGCTGGTCCCAGTGAAGCTTAACCGGCAAGGGTTCACGGCCATGATGACTGGCAATCAGCATAAACGCCGTATTGATAGGCAAGCGCGCCTGAAGGCCTGCCAGCACTTTAAAAGAGGGCTCATCAATCCATTGAAGATCATCAATCATTAGCACCAGCGTACGTTCACTGGTTTTCTGCTCAATCAAGCGATGCAACAACTGTACGACCAGCTCCGCCGCCTCGCCGTTTTGCGCAAGCTGCGCCACCTCTTGAACGTCCCTAACCCCAAGCGCTTCTTCAAGCAGGTGCTGTCGGCTCTTTTCTAAAAGCCCCAAGCCCAGCGTTGTTTGCATGGCATGCAAGGTATCCAGCGCAGGTGACGCATTTAGATACCAGGCCACCAGGCTGCGGGCAATGCCGTAAGGTTCAAGTACGGATAATCGCGTCGTTGGCTGCCAACAAATCGCGGCATCGCGACTTAATTCAAGCTGGCGAAACCCCACCATGAGCGCAGATTTCCCCATCCCCGAAGCACCTCGGACAAGCACGCTTTGGCGCAGCCCAATTCCCGCCCGCGCCAAAGCATCGCGGAGCGTACGCAGCGGGGCCTCCCGCCCCACCAGGCTCGGCGGGAGCGCATCACGCCCCCCTTCGTTTTGCCCCAGGACCAGCGCGCGCAGGCGAATACGCCCATCGCTTGCCACCAGCCGAGACACCAGTCGTGGCTGTAGATCAAGCGCGGGGGGCATGTGCTGGCTGGCCTCCTGAGAAATGACCAGCTCACTGCCCTCTGCCGCACTCATTAGCTCCAAGGCAACTTGCGTCACCTGACCAAGCGGGTCCGCCAGCTGACGCTCTGCCAAATAGACGACCCGCCCGCTATTTAACCCGGCGGCAAGCTCAAAGGAAGGCGGCTCACCTTCCCCTTCCCAGTGACGCGCCGACTCTTGCGGCAGCGCGTGTTGACAGTGTTCGTAAAGCGCTACCAGCTCCGCAAGCTGGTGTGCGGGTCCATGGGTACCAAAACAGGCAAGCCCGAGTCCTCCGGTAGCCCCTGGTAACCAGAACCCTCCCAGATGATGACACTGCTGCTCTAACCAACGCAGTAACTCCAGCTGCAGGCCCAGACAGCTACGCACTGCCGCACGCTCCTGCCAATCGCCCTTCAAGCGCAGCCGAATCGCCATCACGGAGAGCTGGCGCAGCTCGATTTCATCGTCGCGCAGCGGCTTGCTGTCCGCTGCCAATACGCGCGAAAAAGCGCCCTGAGGGGACATGGCACGAGGATCATGCGGCCCATCCGACCAATAGCTTGCGAGCTGTAAAAAACTGGGCTCAGGCTGTTGCCCCGAAAGTGCTAATAGCTGTAAATAACCATTGTATTGCTCGTGAGCAGCAGCGATTTGGTTCTGCTCGGCAAGCTGGCGTACCAGGCGCTCATGAAAAGGTGCATAGCCAGAAAAGCGGCTTACCAGGCCTTCAAGCATTACATCTGGCGCATCCTCATGGGCTTCCAGGACCTGCTCAGCAAAGCGAATGACGCGCTGACGCCATTCGTTGCGCACTTGTACGAGCCACCGCTGAAATTCGCTACAGCTGGTTAGCTGGAGCTCCTCAACGAGGTCCCCTTGATAGCAGGTCAGCACCGCTTCGAGCGTTGCTAGCTCGCGGGGGCCTTCCAGCAGTTGCTGCAGTTCATGTAAATCGATGCACCAAGTCGCTGGCAGGTTAAAAGCGATGGTTTGGCGCGACACTTTCAAGACGTGATCAGCGTTATCCCCGAGCGAATGACGCAGGCAGTGCAGAGCATGGCGCAAGTTAGTTCTGCCTGATGAAAGCCCTTGGTCAGGCCATAACAGCTCGGCGAGCACCGAGCGGTTCACCGGCTGGCGGTGAAGCAGTAAGTAGACTAACAGCGCTTTGACTTTGTCATAGCTAAAGTGGGTTAGTACACCATCCCCCTGAGAGAGGGAAAAATGACCAAAGAGGATTAGCTGATCAGTCTCACGAGTATCGCGCATGATACATATCCTGCCTGGGCTAGTGGTGTATTAAGCGGGTACACCACTATGAAAACGAAAAGCCGTATCGGGTGACGTTATCAGCTCTGCTTCCCGGGCCACAAAAAAAGCAATTCTTTCATCAATGGAAGCGTTAGTTTGTTGCTGCGCAAGCAGTAGATAGTCTTCAAAATGACGCCCTTCGGACTTAACCAGCGTGCGATAAAATTTAGCCAACTCTTCATCCAGGTAAGGAATCAAGCGAGCAAAACGCTCGCAGCTGCGTGCTTCTATTAAGGCGCCGATAATGAGGATATCAATAAGACGCTCTGGATCATTGCTGCGCACATGACGTCGCAGGCCCTCAGCGTATCGGGAAGCGGTTAAATGCTTGTATTCAACGCCGCGCTTCTCCATTAAGCCCACAACTTGCTCAAAGTGCAGCAATTCTTCGCGGGCGAGTTGAGACATTTTGCTCAATAAAAGAGGTTGGTCTACATAACGATACAGCAAGCTCATGGCCGTCGAGGCGGCCTTTTTCTCACACTGAGCGTGGTCAACGAGCAGTATTTCGGGGTTATCTAGCGCCCATTTAAGCCAGCTGTCGGGCGTTATGCAGGCAAGAAATTCATTTAAACTTTCGGGCAACAAGTCATCTGCTTGAAGCTTATGGTCTGCGGGTGTTAATTCCGGCAATTGCATTGACATAACGTTCTTCCGAGCATTTTTTCATAATTGTACAATATTTAAACGCCGATAGCGTTCACCTCGTTCCTGGTCCGCAAGAACGACGCCATGCCATGTCTCTTGGATACGTATTGCTGGCCACCGCTAATAGTAATAGCTAATTAGTAACAACAATGGCGCTCTACGCTTCGCTGTGAGGTTAGTTCAACTTGGAAAGCAACCGTAACGCTATAGCGTCCAAGCCATGGTAACGCGGCGCAACCGCAATCACACCTTTAGCGTGCTCGGGCCCACCACACCCTGCCAGAAAGTGCCTCAAACGGCCAAAACACAGGTCTTTAAAGCGGTATTTTTTGTGTATCAACACAAAGTACAACACCTGCCTATCGCCTTCTTCTTAACATTGTCGACAGTTTGCCGTAGAATCCATGCCATCCAACCAGACGCTGTTTCCAAGCGTATGTCATGTGTCCGAGCGCACGCTCAAACACCGTGAAAATGTGTGTTCGCCACCATAAAGCAGATGAGAGGGCCCCAACGTGCTTGAAGCATATCGCCAACATGTCGAGGAACGCGCCGCTGAAGGCGTACCACCCAAGCCTCTAAACGCCGAGCAAGTTGCCGCCTTAATTGAGCTGCTAAAAACCCCACCGGCGGGTGAAGAGGAATTTGTTCTTGACCTGATCACCAACCGGGTTCCGCCGGGCGTCGATGAAGCCGCTTATGTGAAAGCGGGCTTTCTTACTGCCATCGCCAAGGGCGAAGCAACCTCTCCGCTGATCGATAAAATCCACGCGGTTAAGCTGCTGGGCACCATGCAAGGCGGTTACAACATCGTCTCCATGGTAGAGCTATTGGATAACGAAGAGTTAGCGCGTGAAGCCGGCGAACAGCTCAAGCATACCCTGCTGATGTTTGATGCCTTTCATGATGTTGAAGAGCGCGCCAAAAAGGGTAACAGCGTTGCCAAAGACGTTATTCAGTCCTGGGCAGAAGCAGAGTGGTACCTCTCCAAGCCTGCTTTAGAAGAAAAAATCACCCTAACCGTCTTTAAGGTGCCGGGTGAAACCAACACGGATGATCTGTCACCAGCACCCGATGCCTGGTCGCGCCCCGATATCCCGCTGCACGCTAATGCCATGCTCAAAAACGAGCGTGACGGCATTGTGCCTGAAGTACCGGGCTCCATGGGTCCGCTCAAGCAAATTGAAGAAGTCAAAGCCAAAGGCTTCCCGGTTGCTTATGTCGGTGATGTTGTGGGTACGGGCTCTTCACGTAAATCAGCCACTAACTCCGTGCTGTGGTTCTTTGGTGACGATATCCCTTACGTTCCCAACAAGCGCGCTGGCGGCTTCTGTTTTGGTAGCAAAATTGCTCCGATCTTCTTTAACACCATGGAAGATTCTGGCGCACTCCCGATTGAACTGGACGTATCAAAGCTGGAAATGGGCGATGTCATTGACGTCTACCCCTACGAAGGCAAGGTATGCAAGCACGGCACTGATGAAGTGCTCACCACGTTTGCGTTGAAAACGCAGTTGATCCTTGACGAAGTACGCGCTGGCGGCCGTATTCCTCTGATCATCGGCCGCGGCCTGACGGGCAAAGCACGTGAGTCCCTTGGCCTTGAGCCTTCTGATGTATTCCGCCTCCCGGAACAGCCCAAAGACACCGGCAAGGGCTTTACCCTGGCGCAGAAAATGGTCGGTAAGGCGTGCGGCCTGGAAGGCGTTCGTCCGGGGATGTACTGCGAGCCCAAAATGTCCACCGTCGGCTCCCAGGATACCACTGGCCCGATGACACGTGACGAGCTGAAAGACCTGGCATGCCTGGGCTTCCAAGCGGACCTGGTCATGCAGTCATTCTGCCACACGGCGGCCTATCCGAAGCCGGTGGACGTAGACACTCACCACACGCTGCCTGACTTCATTATGAACCGCGGCGGTGTATCGCTGCGTCCTGGCGACGGCATCATCCACAGCTGGCTGAACCGCATGCTGCTGCCAGATACAGTAGGTACCGGTGGCGACTCGCACACTCGCTTCCCGCTCGGCATCTCGTTCCCGGCTGGTTCTGGCCTGGTAGCTTTCGCTGCTGCCACCGGCGTTATGCCGCTGGATATGCCGGAATCCGTACTGGTACGCTTTAAAGGCAAGCGCCAGCCTGGCGTTACCCTGCGTGACCTGGTTCACGCCATTCCGCTTTACGGCATCAAGCAAGGTCTTCTGACCGTTGACAAGGCCAACAAGAAGAATGCGTTCTCTGGCCGCGTACTGGAAATTGAAGGCCTTGAAGACTTAACGGTCGAGCAGGCGTTTGAGCTTTCCGACGCCTCTGCTGAGCGCTCTGCCGCTGGCTGTACTATTACGCTGTCTGATGAGAGTGTGACCGAGTACTTGAAATCCAACATCACACTGCTGAAGTGGATGATTGCCAACGGCTATGGCGATGAGCGTACTATCAGCCGTCGTATCGAGGGTATGGAAGCGTGGCTTGCCGACCCGAGCCTGATGCGTGCCGATGCGGACGCCGAATACGCCGAAGTCATCGAAATTGACCTGTCCGAGATTAAAGAGCCTGTGCTTTGCGCGCCTAACGATCCTGACGACGCTCGTTTGCTGTCAGACGTTGCGGGCGAAAAGATTGATGAAGTATTTATCGGCTCGTGCATGACCAACATTGGTCATTTCCGCGCAGCGGGTAAACTACTTGAAAAGCAGCCTGCAGGCAGCCTCAAAACTCGCCTGTGGCTGGCACCGCCGACCAAAATGGATCAGCACCAGCTGACCGAAGAGGGTTACTACGGCATTTATGGTCGTGCCGGTGCGCGTATGGAAATGCCGGGATGCTCGCTGTGTATGGGTAACCAGGCACGCGTTGCGGCAAAAAGCACCGTTGTGTCTACGTCTACACGTAACTTCCCGAACCGTCTGGGCGATGGTGCCAACGTGTACCTTGCCTCGGCGGAACTCGCCGCGGTTGCCGCGGTGGAAGGTCGCCTGCCAAGCGTTGAAGAGTATCAGCGTTACATGAGTGAATTTGACGCCATGGCAGGAGAGATCTATCGTTATATGAACTTCCACGAAATTGAGGAGTATCAGAAAATCGCCTCAAACGTGATTCCGGTTGCTCAAGAAGCGTAACCACCCTATCGCCGATGCTCGCACCATCACAGACTTAATGAAGTTTCGTTAATTCTGAGACGATGACCGAACGCCCCACAACCCTCTCGTTGTGGGGCGTTTTTATTACCGCAAGATGTCGGCGACTTGCGAGGGCTTCCGGATGCTGCCACTCTGTTAGTTCATCCTTATGATTTAAAAAGACAATGCAGCCACTGACACATCTTGGCTCGGCCTTAATGAAGACACTGCGCGATCATCTACGCCCCTTGATCGCCTATCATTTGTTTTTTACCTTACTTGCCTCTGCCCTGTTATTACCCGTGATTGGGTGGATAACCCAAGGTCTGCTCGCTCAATTAAAGCGTACAGTGATTACCAATGACGAGCTGATCAGCCTGCTGTTTAGCCCGCTGGGCCTAGCTTGCATGCTGGTCGGCCTGGTTTTCACCTTTCTCATTCTTTACTGGCAACAGGCTGGTATGCTCCAGGTCGCCGTTCGGCCTCGAGGCAATCATTACCGGTTAGCCTTTGATGCACTCTGGTTAAGCGTTCGTCGCCTCCCCGCACTGGCAGGATTAGTCGTGTTACAGGTAGGCACGCACCTTTTACTGCTGGCCCCTTTCATGGCCGCACTTGCATGGCTTTATAGTGTTTGGCTAAGCGGCCTGGACCCTTACTATTTACAGCGCGTCATGCCGCCAGTGCTTTGGTACTTTATTGCCTGCGCGTTGCCGCTTGTAGTGGCCTGGCTAAGCTTAGCGGCCTGGCTTTATCTGCGTTGGCTGTTGGCGCTTCCGTTAGTGGCGCTTGATAACTGCAGCCCGTTACACGCCTTGACGCGCAGTTTTCATTTAACCAAAGGCTGGCACCGCTCCATTGGCGCGGCCGTGCTCATCCTGCTACTGCTCATTATTGCGCTACCTGTTATCACCACCATCGCCTTTGATGCACTGGTGACGCCGCTCCTTTGGTGGTTACCAGAACACAATGCGTTTCTAATTCCCATCATGTTTGCCTATTTAACAGGCTATCTGCTACTAACCCTCGCCGTTACCTTTATCGGTATTGCGGCTAACGCACTGCTTTCTGCTTGTTTGTACCTTCAGTTAGCGCATCACAAGATGCGCCCTGCTCCTCCATCAAAAATCGTCCTCCCGGGCCGATTTGCCTGGGCGGTTGAACTTAGCGTATTGCTACTGGCCGCCTTACAAGCCTGGTGGATCCTGAATAGTTTTGAGCTACGCGACAATGTAAAGGTGTTCGCGCACCGTGGTAGTTCAATGGTCGCCCCCGAAAACACCCTGGCCGCGGTTGACCAGGCCATCGTCGATAAGGCTGACGCCGTAGAGCTGGATGTTCGCTTATCCGCCGATGGGCAGGTCATGATTTACCATGACCGGAGCCTGGCAAGATTAACCGGTGATAACAGAGAATTCGGCGACTTAACACGTGAAGAGCTTAGTCAGTACGACATAGGCAGTTGGTTCGGTGATGCTTTTCAAAACGAGCCTATCGCAGGCCTAGATGAGGTACTCGAACGCGTGCGTGGCCATGCCGGGTTGATGATCGACATGAAAGCGCTGCCCGGCGAGGAACAAGCACTTGCTGATGCAGTCATTGCCCTGCTGCGTGCTGAAACTGATATGCGCTATGCCTGCTGGGCTAAAAGCAGTCATCCTATAACAGCGTATGGCGAGTGCGGCTTTCCCAATGCAATGCTGGAGATGCGGGTAGCCACGATGACGCCAGCACTGACTGCCCACATTAAACGCCAGGCGCCTGAACTACGCGTCACACTGCTGGCACAATTAATCCTGCCAGGCACACTGGACCGTCGAAGCTTCGATGCCCTGGGACTTCGCCATAACCGCATTACAGCAGAGGAAGTGCGTCTTGCAGCGCTTTATGGCTATGAGATACATGCCTGGACAGTTAATGACCGGGCAAGAATGTCCACACTGATCGATTTAGGGGTTGATGCGATTATTACCGACTATCCCGAGCGTTTACGTGAATTGATTGAAGAGCGGCGAGCGTTAAGCGATGGGGAACTTCTGTTGGTGAAGCTGCGCAATTGGCTACGTCAGTGACGTGTACTTAAACACGCCACTGACAGCTCATTTCGTAAAGCCAAGTGGGATCAATCGCCCATAACAACGCCTTCGCGACGCGGGTCGGCACCGCCAAACAGCGTCCCATCCTCCAGCCTACGGATAGCCTGAAGCCCACTGGTTAGCTCTCTTTCACTGATGGTATGACCGTACTCCTCAAGCACTTCCAGGGTCGCTTCGGGGAAGCCTCCCTCTTCCAAATAAACATCGCCTCCCATGGTAATGGCGTGAGGCAAATTGAGCGCTTCTTGTGCACTCATCCCCCAATCACGCATCGCCACTAACGTGCGGGCGGTGTAATGAATAATAGCCGCACCACCCGGCGATCCCAGGCTTGCCACCAGTTCGCCCGACTCTTTATCGAAGACGAGTGTTGGGCTCATGCTTGAACGCGGACGCTTGCCAGGCTCAACCCGATTAGCAACCAGCTCGCCGTCCACCTCTGGGGTAAACGAAAAGTCGGTCAACTCGTTATTAAGCAGGTACCCACCCGGCAGCCCGGTTCCTCCATCGGCAAGGATGCGCGAACCAAACGCCTGCTCAATAGACGTGGTCATCGCCACGGCATTGCCTTCAGCATCAATAATACTGATATGGCTAGTGCCATATTCCGGCTGATCCGGCTGTGAGGCAAAGCTAACGTCAAGCTCACCAGGGTTTCCTGGCTCCGCACTATCGCCCATGCTGGTGTCGCCAATTAACTTACTACGCTCTGAAAGATAGTCAGGCGCCAGCATTAATGACCAGTCCCCACCCGGCGCCTCTACGAACTCAGGGTCCGCGATATAACGTCCGCGATCAGCGAAGGCCAGCCGAGAAGCCTCCAAAAACTGATGCAGCCAACCACTGCTGGATACGCCGTTATCCAAGGGTGCTTCCAACAACGGCTGCTGATCTAAAAGGCCCAGTATTTGCATAATGGTAATATGCCCAGACGAAGGCGGAGGGAATCCGCACACTTCCCACTGTTGCCATGGCGTACACAGCGGTTCCCGCTCAATTGTCTGGTAGCCGCCAACATCCTCAAGGGTCATGCTGCCTGGCCGCACCGGGTGGTTCTGTACACGATTTACTAAATCCTCAGCAATGTCGCCCTCATAAAAGGCCGCGCTGCCGTTGGTCGCAATTTGACGCAATATGCTCGCCAACGCCGGATTTTTTAACGTGTCGCCAACCGCTAACGGCTCGCCGTTAGGCTGGTAATAGAAGCTCTCGGCGAGCGGGTCACTACGTAACGCTTCATCATTGGCAAGGCTGGTGTGCAGCCGTTGACTAACAGCAAACCCTTCCTCGGCAAGCGTAATAGCGGGTTCAAAAAGCGCCTCCCAAGCCAACTGGCCGTGCTCTTTATGCGCCTGTTCCAACATTCGCACCGTGCCTGGCACACCAACAGAAAGTCCACTAGCTACCGCATCTGCAAAGGGCAGCGGCTCGCCATTTTCCATGAACAGCTCCCCTGTCACCGCACCAGGCGCTGTCTCTCGGCCATCGTAAGCCTGAACGTTTGAGCCATCATAGAACATTAAAAAAGCGCCACCGCCAATGCCGCTGGATTGAGGCTCGACCAGTGTTAATACCATTTGCACAGCGATAGCAGCGTCAATGGCATTGCCACCATTTGCCAACACCTGGTAGCCTGCATCCGTTGCCAACGGGTTAGCCGCCGCAACTGCAAACGACTCCGCCTCCCAGCCGGGTTTTTCCTCATACCCCGACCCAACTTCTGGCGTTATAGAGGGGGTTTCATAGCTAAACCCAAAGCTATAGACCGGCACTAACAGCAATCCTGATAGTGCTAATTTAATCCTTTTTGGGGACATTACACTGCCCTCTCGCATCCTAGGAAATATCAAGTAAGTAACCACACAACAGAATAGCCTATAAAACGCATGCGCCCGGCACAATGGCCGGGCGCAAAATAGCGGTTTACAGATCGACGTTAGGTGATTGTCTCGCCTGCCAACATAAACCACGTCTCAAGTACTGCATCAGGATTGAGGGATACCGAATCAATCCCCTGCTCCATCAACCACTTAGCCAATTCAGGGTGATCTGAGGGCCCTTGCCCACAAATACCCACATATTTGCCTTGGGCTTTACAAGCCTGAATAGCCATTGCCAACAACTTTTTCACCGCCGCATTACGCTCATCAAACAGATGCGCCACGATGCCTGAGTCACGGTCCAGCCCCAGCGTTAACTGCGTAAGATCGTTAGAGCCGATTGAGAAGCCGTCGAAGTGTTCAAGAAATTCTTCAGCCAACAATGCATTAGCAGGTAACTCGCACATCATGATCACTTTCAGCCCGCTTTCATCGCCGCGCTTCAAGCCGTTTTCTGCCAACAGATCAACCACCTGCTTGGCTTCATCAGTGGTGCGTACAAAGGGCACCATGATTTCGACGTTATCAAGCCCCATCTCGTCGCGTACGTATTTTAAGGCGCGACACTCAAGCTCGAAGCAGGGCCGGAAAGCGTCCGAGATATACCGCGAAGCCCCACGGAAGCCCAACATGGGATTCTCTTCGCCCGGCTCGTAAAGCTTACCGCCAATCAGGTTTTCGTACTCGTTGGACTTGAAATCAGACAAACGCACGATAACCCGCTGAGGGTAAAAGGCCGCTGCCAACGTGGAGATGCCTTCCACCAGCTTGTCCACGTAGAAAGTTACCGGGTCGGTATAGCCTGCGGTACGAAGGTCAATTACCTGCTGCAAATCAGCGGGCAGCGTTGCGTAATCCAGCAGTGCCTTAGGGTGAACGCCAATCATGCGATTGATGATGAACTCAAGCCGGGCAAGCCCTACGCCTGCGTTAGGCAGGCTGGCAAACCCAAATGCGCGATCAGGGTTGCCCACGTTCATCATAATCTTGAACGGGATTTCAGGCATGGCATCGACGCTTGAAACCTTGCAGTCAAAATCCAGCAGGCCATCATAAACGTGGCCGGTGTCACCTTCGGCACAGGAAACGGTGACATCGGTGCCTTCTCTGAGCTGCTGTGTAGCGTCACCACACCCAACCACCGCCGGAATGCCCAGCTCACGAGCAATAATCGCCGCATGGCAGGTACGCCCACCACGGTTGGTAACAATGGCTGAAGCCCGCTTCATAATGGGCTCCCAGTCTGGATCCGTCATGTCGGTCACCAGAATGTCACCGTCAAGAACCTTATCCATATCTTCCGGACTCATGACCACTTTGACCGTGCCGCTGCCAATGCGCTGACCAATCGCCCGGCCGGTAATCAGGGTACGGCCCTTCTCGCGCAGCTGGAAACGCTCTAACTTGCCGCCTTCCTGCTGCGAGACCACCGTTTCAGGGCGTGCCTGCACGATATAAAGCTTACCGTCGTCACCATCAAGCGCCCACTCAATATCCATGGGGCGCTCGTAGTGCTGCTCAATCGTCACCGCCTGACGGGCAAGATCCATCACCTGCTGGTCGCTAATACAGAAACGATTACGCTGATTAAGCGGCACATCAACGGTGTCGACGGATTTACCGGCGCTGGTTTCCTGGCCGTAAACCATCTTGATGAGCTTGGAACCCAGGTTACGCCGTAAAACCGCCGGGCGGCCAGCGGCTAACGTGCCCTTATGAACATAAAACTCATCAGGGTTGACAGCACCTTGCACAACCGTCTCGCCCAGCCCCCACGAGGCCGTCACAAAGACAGCATCGCGGTAGCCTGATTCGGTATCCAGGGTAAACATGACCCCAGAGGCACCCGTCTCAGAGCGCACCATTTTTTGGACACCCGCTGACAGCGCGACGTTTTCATGTGCATAGCCACGATGAACGCGGTAGGAGATTGCGCGATCATTAAACAGCGAGGCAAACACCTCGTGTACAGCGCGTTTGATGTTATCGAAACCTTCGATATTCAGGAAAGTTTCCTGCTGGCCCGCAAAAGAGGCATCCGGCAGATCTTCCGCGGTTGCCGAGCTGCGCACCGCTACTTTCAGCTGAGGGTGCTGCTCCTGCAGTTGCTCATAGGCCTGACGCAGCGCACTTTCAAAAGCGGGCGGCAGCGGCGTATCAATGACCCATTGGCGAATATTAGTACCCGCTTCGGCCAGTGCTTTAACATCATCAACGTCCAGGCGCGATAGCGTGCTGTTAATGCGCTCGTTAAGCCCTTCATGAGAGAGGAATTCACGATATGCGTGAGCCGTAGTGGCAAATCCACCCGGTACGGTTACCCCGGCACCCGACAGATTGGAAATCATCTCGCCCAGCGAGGCGTTTTTACCACCCACGCGTTCGACGTCGGCCATACCTAACTGATCGAACCACAGAATGTACTCTTCCACGCAACCCCCTCGCTTTAAGACGTTGATGCAATCTTTTAGATCGCCAATCATTGATCGTGTCACCCTATCACCGTGCCACCCTATTCGCCATTGGTCTAATAGCGAAGGGAGTGGAGGATTTTTACAACATAAGGCGTATACGGGCAGTTTATGTAGTCGCCTGGGGCGTTGTGCTTAGCGAACGCTCGGCACACAATAGCGTATCTATTATTTAATTGACGGGCGTGATTATGAAGCGGACAGCTTTCTTTATTTCCGATGGTACCGGTATTACGGCCGAGAGCCTGGGTCGCAGCCTGTTGGCTCAATTCAGCGATATTGAGATCAACATGCTGACCAAGCCTTATATCGATACGCTTGATAAAGCGGAAGCGCTTGCCCGGATTATTGAATCCACTGCCGCTCAAGATGGGCAACAACCGATCATTATCGATACCATCGTTGACCAGCAGATACGCGATGTAATTCGCCAAGCGCCGGGCTTCAAGGTGGATATCTTTTCTACCTTTTTGAAACCCTTGGAGCAGGAATTAGGCACCCACTCTTCTTACAGCGTGGGAAGAACTCACTCGATTGGCAGTGACGACGTCTATATGGACCGGATTCATTCGGTACACTTCGCACTCGATAACGACGATGGCGCCCGTACGCATCAATACGACAAAGCCGATATTATTTTAGTGGGCGTATCGCGCTGTGGCAAAACACCCACGTCGCTTTATTTGGCGCTTCAGTTTGGCATTCGAGCGGCTAACTACCCACTTACCGAGGACGACCTTGACGAAGACGGCACGCTCAAGCTGCCCAAGGTGTTAGCACCGCACCAGCGCAAGTTGTTTGGGTTAACTATTGATGCTCGCAGGTTATCCGCCATACGCAATGAGCGTCGGCCGAACAGTCGCTATAGCTCAATGGATCAGTGTCTGCAGGAAGTCGAACAGGCCGAAGCGCTTTACCGCATTATGCATATTCCGTTTATTGATGCGACGCGCTTTTCAGTAGAAGAAATTTCGACACGAATGATTGCCGAGACAGGCTTAGCGAGGCGCTTCTCCCCCCGCTAAACCAGCACTAAATGTACAACGCTAAAAATTACATGCCTTTGGGGGCGAAGATACCCGGGGCGTTACGCCAGTAGCCTTTGTAGTCCATACCAAAACCGAACACATAGCGGTCCGCGACCTCCAGGCTGCAGTAATCAGCTTTCAAGCCCGGCACCGCTTTGCGGTTATGTTGCTTATCCACCAGGACGGCAGTCGTAACGCTGGCTGCCTGAGCTTCTTTACAGTAAGCAAGAATTGCGGCGAGCGTCGATCCTTCATCCAAAATGTCATCCACGATGACGACGTGGCGCCCGGCCATGGGAATTTCAGGCGACACACGCCAGAAAAGCTCGCCACCGCGCAGCTCGTTGCGATAACGCGTGGCATGCAAATAGTCCACTTCCAGCGGAAACCCCAATCGGGTCAGCAGATGCCCGGTCGTAATCAAGCCACCGTTCATCACACAATAAAAAACCGGCAGTTTGTCCCCCAGGTCTTCAGTAATGGCCTCCGCCATGCGATCCAGCGCCCGCTCGACTTCTTCCTGAGAGATCAAGCAGTCTGCTGTTTCCATTAGCTGGCGCATTGAGTCCAATGACTCAAGCGCTTCTTTATCCAATTTGGACATGGGGTAACTCCCAAAAATGTAGCAATATTGCGAAAAGAAAATTCAGGTGGGGTTAGGGAAGTCCGCCAGCGCTTCTAGCCTGGCATGCGTACGTCGCCAACGCCCCAGCGCGCTCAGCGCATCCAAATCAGGTCGTGCACGGCCATAGCGGAGTTTCGCAGGGCGCTTATTGGCGATGCCCTGGCTGGCTTCAACGACCTCAAGCGCAGCGGCACGGTCGTTACACACCAGCAACATATCGCAGCCAGCGGCGAGTGCAGCAGCGGCACGCTCGCGTGGCGAGCCCGCTTCGTGAGCACCTGCCATACTTAAATCATCTGAAAAAATACAGCCTTTAAAGCCCAGCGATTCACGCAGCATCCCCAACCAACTGGGCGAAAAGCCCGCCGGGCGTGTATCAAATGCTCGATAAATGACATGCGCGGGCATGATACCATCAAGCTGGGGGGCTAGCTGTTCAAAGGGGACAAGGTCGCGCTGTTTAATTGCCTCCATTGAACGCTCATCAATGGGCAGTGCGACATGGGAATCCGCGGCTACGCCGCCGTGACCAGGGAAGTGTTTACCCACAGCGCCCATGCCCGCCTGATGTAAGCCCTCAACAAAAGCGGCGCCTAATTGAGCAACGTGCTCAGGGTCACCACTGAAACTACGGTCGCCGATGACGCTAGAAATCCCGCTATCCACATCAAGCACTGGTGCAAAGCTTAAATCCAGCCCACAGGCGGCCATTTCCATGCCAAGCAACCAACCTGCGTCCATGGCGAGAGAGCGGCCTTCTTCAGGGTCTTGAGCATAACGCTCACCAATCCGGGCCATGGCCGGTAAGCGGGTAAGCCCTTTTTTGATACGCTGTACGCGGCCACCCTCTTGGTCAACCGCCAATAAAAGATCGCCCCGTATGCGCCTTATATCGCTACACAGCTTGCGCACCTGGTAGGCGTCTTCCACATTACGGGCAAACAAAATCACGCCACCGACAGCAGGTTCAAGCAGCAAGCGCTTTTCAGCATTGGATAATTCAGGCCCTTCCAGGTCGAGCATGACCGGGCCAATAGGTTGAGTCATTAGCAGGGATCCAACAAAAGGGCCGATGATTTTAGACGATCAACGCACAGAGTCAAAAAAGCCTCTGCGTAAAGCCATTACAGATGGCTGCCATGTAGCCAAACAGGCGTTCCAGGCACGGCGCGCTCAAAGATATAAAGCAGGTCCTCGTTGCGCATACGAACACAGCCATGTGAAGCAGGTTTGCCCATCGGTTGATCGGGCGGCGTTCCGTGTACATAAATATAGCGGCGCTGAGAGTCAACCGTGCCTGCACGGTTAAATCCTCGCTCTAACCCACACAGCCATAAAATACGCGTCAAAATCCAGTCACGTGTCGGATGAGCGTCGGCCAAGTCACTTGAGAAAATTTCACCGGTAAAACGCCTGCCTCTAAATACCGCATTGACCGGCTGTTCATGGCCAATTGCCGCGCGAACATAGTGCCAGCCATGCGGCGTTTGGCCACTTCCTTCTTGCTGGCCAACGCCAGCGCCTCCAGTAGAGATAGCGCACTCAAAGTCTGGTGTTTGACCCTGCCACCAGCGCAGGATTTGTGCGCCGGTATCAATTTCGATCCAGCCGTCTTTTTTAGGTGGCAACTCAGCTAACAGGGGCGTTCGCATGCTGCGCTCCTTCAACCTCTTGCGGCAGTGGAGCATTCATGGCGGCAACGACCACAGGGCGCAAGCGTCGCACTAAATCACGCACAGTCACCTGCTCCTGATAATCCTTGGAGGCGATATCACGTAGCGCATCCAGCCCCGACAAGGTGAAAATGACCGTACCCAACATAAAGTGCAGCCGCCAAAAACGCTCGGCATCGGGTAAATCAGGGGTCGCCTTACGCACAAGCCCGGTAAAGCGGGTAAACACATCCCCATATTGCTCTTGAATATGGCGCCGTAAATGCCCCTGCGCTTGGCTATAGGCTAATCCCAATAAGCGCATGAAGACTTTCAAACTATCCCGTTCAGCAGGCACTGCCAGCACCGTGGTGGCCATTGTTTCAAGTAGCTCTTCCAGGGGGATGGCACGATCGGCGTAGTGGGCTTCAAGCTCATCGAGCGCACCATGAAAACGCTGAGTAAACGGGTCTAGATAGCGCGAGAATACGGCTTGGATAAGAGCTTTCTTGGAACCAAAATGATAATTAACAGCCGCCAGGTTTACTCGCGCTTTACTGGTAATGTTACGCAGTGACGTTTCAGCAAAGCCACGCTCTGCAAACAGCACCTCAGCGGTATCCAGAATGCGTGACACCGTGTCAGATTGTGCCATTATGGCCTCCGGAGAAACGAGTGTTTAAAACATGCCAGAATAGTAAGTCATATCTTAATCAGGCTCAATCACCCTTATTCACCGATTTTTTTAATTGGCTACCCTGCACATTAGCGTTAATTCAAACGTCTTACCGCTCACAGACAGTGTTTTAACAAGCTGCTTTTTTAACCATGTACTGGATAGAGCAACATACTGTATACTTAAACACATACTGATCAAGCAGACAGATACCGACTGTCTTTTATTGTTTATGGAGTTTGGTATGTCGCGGCCACTCACAGCACGTCAGCAACATGTTTTTGATTTTATAGTAAAAACCATGGGTGAATTCGGCTACCCTCCCACCCGCGCCGAAATTGCCAAGGCCTTGGGCTTTAAATCCCCCAATGCCGCTGAAGAGCATTTACGTGCTCTTGAGCGTAAAGGCGTTATCCGGATTATTCGCAATACGTCGCGGGGGATTCGCCTCCCCAACCAGGAAGTTCAGGACGTTAGCGAATTACCCGCCACCGTTGCAGCCAACAGCAATGATCTTCCGCCGATGGGCTTGCCAGTCATCGGTGAAGTGGCCGCTGGCAGCCCGATCCTTGCAGCGGAGCATATCGACCGTTACTGCCCGCTACACGCAGAATATTTCACCCCTAAAGCCGACTACCTCCTGCGGGTACGCGGTTTATCCATGAAGGATGTGGGCATCCTGGAAGGCGATTTACTGGCGGTGCACCGCACTGATCGTGTACGTGACGGGCAAATCGTCGTTGCGCGGCTGGAAGATGAAGTCACTGTAAAACGCTTTCAACGCCAAGGGTATCAGGTCATGCTGATTGCGGAAAACGCTGATTTTGCACCGATTGAAATCGACCTGCGAACCCAATCCCTGGATATTGAAGGCGTAGGTGTAGGCGTCATCCGTGGCGGTAATGGCCAAGCGCTAGGCTAATAAGCCGTTTGCGTGGAATTGGATTTGAAAAGCATCAAGGGGGTGGCCATTTTCATGACCACCCCCTTGTTTTGTTACTGGTTCAGCTTAAACAGTTTTTAAAACGCTTAGCTAAAGACAACGGTCTTATTGCCGTGGATCAAAACGCGGTCCTCCAGATGCCAGCGCAGGCCTCGCGCCAATACGGCTTTTTCTACATCGCGCCCAAAGCGAACCAGGTCGGTTGGCGTATGGCAATGACTCACACGATGAATATCCTGCTCAATAATCGGCCCGGCATCCAATTCCTCCGTCACGTAGTGGCACGTCGCGCCAATTAGCTTTACGCCGCGCTCATAAGCCTGATGGTAAGGCTTGGCGCCAGCAAATGAAGGCAAGAAGCTGTGGTGAATATTAATTACCTGCCCAGCATAGCGCTCACACAACGACGGGGGCAGAATCTGCATATAGCGCGCCAATACAATACAGTCCGCTCGCGCGTTATCAATAAGTTCCTGCACCTGAGTAAACGACTCTTCCTTATTATTCGGGTCCACCGGCACATGGTGATAAGGAATACCGTACCACTCAGCGATTGAGCGCATGTCTTCGTGATTAGAAATCACACCGGCGATATCACAATCCAGCTCACCTGCCTGCCAACGGTAAAGTAAATCCACCAGGCAGTGAGACTCACGGGAGACCATGAGGATGACGCGCCGACGCTTTTGAGTATCCATTAGCGCCCACTGCATGGAAAACTCTTGAGCAATTGGCTCAAAGGCGCTGCGTAATGTTTCAACGGACATGCCAAGCGAATCGGCCAATATCTCATAACGCATAAAAAAGCGGCCCGTTTGCAAGTCAGAATGCTGACTGGCCTCGGTGATAGAGCCGCCTTGTTGAGCAATAAATCCAGACACACGGGCAACAATACCCACCTGATCGGGGCAGGAAACGACTAAACGGTAATAATGAGACATGTGAAGTACTCTTGACGACCTACGAAATACAAATGACAAACCACTATTGGCATCGTCTATTGGCATAGTGCAACGGCGCCGCAAACAGCGGCTAAATAGCGACGCCGTAAATAACGGCTGCCTAGTGTACCGGAACCCTATTAACGAAGCACCGTTATCTAATGTCGGGGGTCATTGTTAGCCGCCCCTGCCTTCCCGTATAGTTAAGGCATTACTTTTTAGGCTTTTCATAACCGATGCATCCACCACGCGTTCAACTTCGTCCTCGCCGCCGCCCGCCTCTGCGCCTACTGCCGCTGGGTGGGTGTGGTGAAATCGGCATGAATCTAACGCTGTATGGATACGACGATCACTGGATCGCGGTCGACTGCGGCATGATGATTCGCCAGGATTTGCCTAACTCGCCCCTTCAGGTACCTAACCTGGGCACCGCCGAGGCACTGAACATAACGCCCCAAGCGTTATTTATAACGCATGGACATGAAGATCACATTGGCGCGGTTGCCTGGTTATGGCCCAAGTGGAACTGCCCTATCTATGCCACCCCACTTGCGGCAGGCCTCTTACGCGCGAAATTCGCTGAACACCAGCTAAGTAGCGCCGCGATTAAGATCATCGAGCCGGGCGAAGCAATGGAAACGGCGCCCTTTTCGGTGCGCTATTTGCCGGTTACCCATTCGATCCCTGAAAGCTGCGCGCTGGTCATCGTGACGGGCGATTACCGCATAATGCACACAGGGGATTGGAAGCTGGACCCAGAGCCGCTGATTGGCACGCCCATTAACGCGGCGCACTTTCGAGCGCTTGCCCCGATTGATTTAGTAGTAGGTGATTCAACCAATGCCCCTCTGCCTGGCCACTCCAGCAGTGAAGGCGATGTGGCTAAAGCGCTGGCTAAAAGCCTGAAGGAATGCAAGGGCCGCGTCGTGGTCTCCTGTTTTGCAAGCAACCTGGCACGCGTACTGGCCATTGGCCGGGCGGCTCATCAATGCGGCCGTCGGGTCAGTTTGATGGGGCGATCCATGGAGCGCATGGTGAGCATTGCACGCGGGCTTGGCTACATGGATGACTTCCCAGCGCTTGTCCCCCCCCATGATTTGGGCTATTTGCCCCCCGATGAAGTGGTGATTATCGCCACAGGTAGCCAAGGTGAGCCTCGTGCAGCACTGCAACGACTCGCCCAAGGGCGCCATCCGTTTATTGACCTTGAGCCTGGCGATAACGTCATTTTTTCTGCCAAAGCTATCCCCGGCAATGAGCGCCCCATTGAGCAGCTCAAAAAACGCTTGGTCCAACTTGGGGTCACGATCTTTGATGAGGTTAATCATCCAGAGCTGCACGCCACAGGCCACCCTGCGCAAGAAGAACTCATCACATTCTACCAGTGGATCAGGCCCAAATATTTGATCCCCGTGCACGGCGAAGCGCGCCACCAGCAGGCCCACCAAGCTATTGCAGACTCCTTGGGCATCAGCGCACCTTTAGCACCCGTTAATGGCGACATGATCGTTATGGACCACTTGGGACTGCACTGCGAAGCCTGCCACCCTCAACCGCCCTGTATCGTTAATCAAAATAGCGTTGTACCGCATCCGGGCCTGGAGGCCACCAAAACCACGACGCGCCGAGGCAGTTTATTTCTCGCTCTGCCTGTCGCGGCCAGCGATACCGGATGGTGGCGCATCGGTCGCTTGATGCTGGATAGCAGCAGCGCCAGCCCGCTCGACGAAGATAGCTTTAGCGAATGGCTGGACAATCAGTTGGAGGAGATTAAAGCGGATACGCTGGCTGATTTGCGCCTTGCGCTACAGCCACGCTTGATTCATTGGTTGGCGGACCACATGCAGCACATGCCCGAGGTCCACTTACAAATAATGGCCGCGGAAGCGCCTCTATAAACGCAACGAGGCGTAACCGAATCTTGTAGAACGCAGCGTACTCGCTAGGCGGGTACTGTAATAGCCTTATGACCAGCGCTCGGCATCTTGCCAATCGGTAGCGCGCTCTTTCACCCAATACTCACCCTTGGTGGAATGCTCCTTTTTCCAGAACGGCGCTTGGGTTTTTAAAAAATCCATAATAAAGTCACATGCTTCAAATGCTTCGCGCCGGTGGGCGCTCGCCACCAGCACCCTAACGATGGGATCCCCCGGCGCCAGGTAGCCCACCCGATGAACAATATAAACCGCTTGAAGCGCCCAGCTCTGCCACGCCTGTTCGCCTATCTGCTCCAGCGTACGCTCTGTCATGCCGGGGTAATGTTCCAGGGTAAGCCCGGTGACATCAGGCGACTCGTTAAAGTCCCGAACCAACCCTGTAAAACTGACAACCGCGCCAATATCGGTTCGCTGGGCGAGCGTCGACGCATAGCCATCGCCTAATGAAAAAGGCGCTGACTGGACTCGGACCTGGATATTCATCGTTTAGCCCCCTGTCACGGGTGGAAAAAAGGCGACTTCATCCTCGTCAGTAATCCGTGCGCTATCGTTGGCCATCACCTGGTTAATCGCACACAGCGTCCGCTGGTCGGTGAGCACGCTAAATCGCGTATCACGCTGGCTCAGCGCAGCCTTCAAACCCGCAATATCACGGCTCGGCACCTGGTCCAGATCAAGCACCGTATCACTCACACCGACACGTTCACGCAGCTCGGCTAAAAACTTCACCCGAACACAGGGCGAGGCGCAGCGTTCGCCTAATGTCACTTCGCCTGCCGTCCCCTCCCCCGTCACAATAGGGGCTTGCGGGCGAGCACTGCGCTGATAATCGCCACGTACGCCACCGCGTTTGCTTTCAAGCTGAACAGCGTCGATACACATATCCTTATCGACGGCTTTACACATATCGTAGAGCGTTAAACACGCGACCGACACCGCGGTAAGCGCCTCCATCTCAACACCCGTACGCCCATTTAATCGACACAGTGCCGTCACGTGGACACAGCCCTGCGCAGGGTCGATATCAAATTCAATGGAGACTTTGGAAAGCGCCAACGAATGACATAAAGGGATTAATTCATGGGTACGCTTCGCGGCCTGAATACCGGCAATCCGGGCCGTTGCAATGACATCGCCCTTGGGTAACTCGCCATCACTTAGCAGCTTCAGCGTTTCTGGCTGCATTAAAATCCGCCCCGAGGCGACGGCCTCACGACGTGTTTCGTGCTTATCACCCACATCGACCATATTAGCTTCACCACGCGTATTGAGGTGGGTTAGCTGCATGTTTATCACCTATGTTTTAAAAATGTGCCATTGGGTTGAGTGCTAGCCCACGTACGCACCCAGTGAGTAATTGCATCGATATCATTAAGGTTTAGCGGGGTAATCCGGGAGCCAAGCTCAACCGGTGGTTGATCATCAAGTGCCACCGCCTGAATCGTCGCATCATGAAGAATAGACGGCTCTCCAATTCCCTTACGATACAGTACGAGCTTGGGAATGGGCCATGCTTTGAATCCTTCGACGATAACAAGGTCTGGCTCATGGTAAGCCATCATCGCCAGCAACGCTGCCAGGTCTGGCTCATCCTGACCCGGCGTTTCCTGCATTAGCGCAAAGCGTTCCCGTGAGGCGACCAGCATCGGTGCCGCCCCGGCGCTACGCAGCTCATAGCTATCTTTACCGGGTTTATCCACTTCAAAACTGTGATGGGCATGCTTTATGACAGCTACCTTTAGCCCTGCCTGGCGCAACCGTGGCAGCAACTGCGTTAGTAGCGTCGTTTTTCCCGTTCCACTCCAAGCGACAACGCCGAGTACGGGAAATGCAGTGGCTACATTACTTACCATATACATGTCTCCTTCCCTGGTAATGAATCCTGATAAGGACGTGGGAGCTGTTACTCCCCTTCGCGCTCACGAGGCAATAGCCAATTCAATACAATACCTACGAGAGCCGCCAAGCTTACGCCCTGCAGGGTAAATTGGCCTCCCCCAAATTGCATGCCGCCAATACCAAACACTAAAATCAACGACACCACCACCAGATTGCGTGGCGCAGTTAGCGACTGACCCGCACGTACTAGCGTATTCATTCCGACGACAGCAATCGAGCCAAACAGCAGCGTCATAATGCCGCCCATTACCGGACCTGGAATCGTTTGCAACAGTGCACCCAGCTTGGAAATAAAGGCCAGCAGAATGGCGATAATCGCCGCGACAATCATATAAACAGGGTTAAACGCCCGCGTCAGTGTTACGGCACCGGTTACTTCGGAATACGTCGTGTTGGGTGGGCCGCCAAACAGTGCCGCCGCCATAGTCGCCAAACCATCGCCCAGCAATGTACGGTGCAGGCCCGGTTTTTCGAGATAATTTTTACGCGTTACCGAACCAATCGCCACCATATCTCCGATATGCTCAACCGCAGGCGCAATGGCCACAGGAATCATGAATAAAATAGCCGCCCAATGAAAGCTAGGCGCCGTAAAATTGGGTATTCCAAGCCAGGCCGCTTCATGTACCGGTGTAAAATCGACAACCCCCATCACCAGGGAGAGTGCGTAACCGGTAACAATACCCCCCATAATGGGAATCAAACGCAGCAGGCCACGCCCAAATACCGCTAATACCAGCGTCACCAGCAGGCTGGCCATGGATAAAAAGATCGCTTGACCATAGCTGATATTGTCGCTGGTTTCCCCGGTTGCCATGCTAACGGCCACCGGCGCTAACGCCAGGCCAATCACCATGATGACCGGGCCAACCACCACCGCCGGTAACAAACGATTTAGCCAACCGATACCGCGTACGCGTATGATCTGGGAAATAATGACATACACAAGACCGGCTACCATTAAACCGCCAAGCGTCGCGGAAACACCGAAACTGGCAATAGACCCCTGAATAGGCGCGATAAACGCAAACGAGGATGCCAAAAATACCGGCACCGACTGCTTGGTAACCGCATGAAATATTAACGTTCCCGCACCGGCAGTAAAAAGTGCAACACTTGGATCCAAGCCCGTTAACAGTGGAACCAGTACCAACGCGCCAAATGCGACAAACAGCATTTGTGCTCCGGTCAGCAGTACCTTCGACCAAGACTCGGACCGGCTGCCAGCATTACTCATCACTCAACTCCCAGGAATCAATTTATATCGAAAAGGCAAAAAAATGCCCCCAACGCGAAGCGTAAGGGGCACCGTTAGGAAAAACGCTTAACGCGTTCCAAATATCTTATCGCCGGCATCTCCCAATCCCGGCACGATATAACTATTCTCATCGAGTCGATCGTCTACCGAGGCCGTATAAATTTCCACGTCTGGGTAAGCATCCTGCACACGCTTGATGCCTTCGGGAGCAGCGACAAGAACAATGATTTTCATATGTTCACAGCCGCGCTCACGCAGCATGTCCAGCGTGGCGATCATGGAACCACCGGTTGCCAACATCGGGTCAATCACCAGCGCCATGCGCTCTTCAATATCGTTAGCGAATTTCGCAAAATACGGCACAGGCTGCAGCGTTTCTTCATCGCGATAAAGGCCGACAACGCTGACGCGCGCACTGGGAATCAAATCCGTAACGCCTTCCAACATGCCTAAACCAGCCCGCAGAATGGGCACAACCGTTACTTTTTTACCTTTAAGTCGGCGCGTGGCGATAGGCTCGCCGTTCCAACCTTGAATTTCGTGATCCTCAAGCTCCAGGCCTTTCGTGGCCTCGTAAGTCAAGAGCTTGGCCACTTCACCTGCCAGTTCACGAAAGCTCTTGGTGCTCAAATCAACTTCGCGCATCAGTCCCAGCTTATGTTGAACAAGCGGATGGTTAATGGCGTAGACACTCATGGGGCTTCCTCACTGCAGTGTGATATCAGGATAACGACTCAGGCCGCATCTTCAGGCATACAAAATTGCGCGCATTCTACCTGCATCTGTCCATCAGGTTAAGCGCTTTCGGGCAGTTGCCATTCAACGGGCGAACGTCCTTGCCCCATCAGGAACTGGTTCGCTTGAGAAAACTGGTGATTGCCAAAAAAGCCCCGATGGGCAGACAGCGGCGAAGGATGGGGCGACTCCAGCACTAAATGGCGCCGCTGATCAATCAGCGCTTTTTTCTGGCGCGCATGACTACCCCATAACAAAAACACGCACGGCGGAGCATGCTGACTTACCGTTTCGATTGCTCGATCGGTAAACGGCTCCCAACCTTTGCCGCGATGCGACGCGGCATTGCCTTGCTCAACGGTTAACGCCGTGTTTAACAGCAAAACGCCTTGTTTGGCCCAGCTAACCAGGCTGCCATGCGGCACCGGTTTAACGCCCACATCGTTTGCCAGTTCTTTATAAATATTGGCAAGCGACGGGGGGATTTTCACCCCCGGCTGAACAGAAAAGCTTAACCCATGCGCTTGACGGGGGCCGTGGTACGGGTCCTGACCTAGAATAACGACTTTCACCTCTTCCAATGGCGTCAGTTCAAACGCACGAAACCAATCAGAAGAGTGAGGGTAAATAACCTTTTTAGCCGCTTTTTCCTGAGCCAAGAACTGTTTCAACGCCTTCATATAGTCGGCTTGAAATTCATCACCGAGCCACCGGCCCCAGTCGTTCGTTAATGGATTAGTCATAAGTCCTTTTAACTTGATCAACGAGAGGCTCAACATAGGCAACTCCCATATCCCAAGGGAATTGAATCCAGCACTGCTGAGCCACTTCAGTGAGATATTGGTCAACCAAAGGGCGCCCTTCTGGCTTGGCATAGATAGTGACAAAATGCGCTTTAGGCATCATTTCACGTACCGCACGCGCGGTTTTACCGGTATCCACCAGATCATCGACCAACAGCCAACCTTCGCCATCATGGTCAACGCCCTTCATGATATTCAGACCGCCCTGATCCATATGGTCATAGCTTTTAATACAGATCGTATCAATCAGGCGCACGTTAAGCTCACGTGCAATAAGTGCCGCTGGGATTAACCCGCCACGGGTAATCGCCACAATACCCTTGAAGTCCCGCTCCATCATTTGGTGGCAAAGCTGACGCACATCTCGGTGCAGCTGGTCCCAGGAAATAATGAAGTGTTGGTGATAGCGTTCGCTGCTCATGAGAGGCGTTACTCGTCTTCGTTGAAAGAACATACCGCGAATACGCTGAAGCCAGCATCGCGAATTTTCTGAGAACCGCCCAACTCGGGTAGGTCAATAATAGTGGCGGTTTCTACGACATGCCCGCCAGAACGCTGAATAAGGTTGGCGGCGGCCAGCATAGTGCCACCGGTGGCAATCAGGTCATCCATCAGCAGGATCCGGTCACCTTCCTGAAAAGCGTCAGAATGTAGTTCTACTTCCGAATGACCGTATTCCAGCTTGTAGGTTTCACTGATCGTTTTAAAAGGCAGTTTGCCTTTTTTGCGAACCGGTACAAAGCTACAACCTAGCTCATAGGCGAGCGGTGCACCGATAATGAAACCACGCGCATCAATCGCGGCGATGGCATCCAGGTTCATTTCCTGATAGCGATGCACGAAACTATCAATTAGTTTGCGAAACGCCGCACTGTTTTGTAATAACGGAGTGATATCACGAAAGTTCACCCCCTGCTCAGGCCAATCAGGAACGGTGCGAATAACCGACTTAATGTAGTCACCGTAGATGCTCATCGCGTCTCTCATAGATTAATAATAAATAGCCTGGGTAATTAACCCAGGAATAGAAACTTCGCTGCAAACAGCAAGGCCAGAATCACGACAGCAGGATTCAGGTCGCTAAACCGGCCTGAAAGCGTTTTAATTCCTACAAAGCTAATAAAGCCCAAGGCAATACCGTCAGCAATTGAAAACGTCAGCGGCATTGCCAATGCTGCAATTAATACCGGAGCAGCATCGGTTGGGTCTTCCCAGTTCGCATGGGATAAACTGCCCGCCATTAGTACCGCAACGTACAGCAGCGCACCGGCAGTGGCATAAGCCGGGATAGAGCCTGCTAACGGCGCAAAGAAAAGACTGATTAAAAACAGTACACCGACCACGACGGCTGTTAGGCCTGTTCGCCCACCCGATGCAATGCCCGCCGTTGATTCGATATAGCTCGTGGTGGTTGAGGTACCGAGTGCCGCGCCTGCCATCGATGCTGTGCTATCGGCCATCATGGCGCGCCCGATACGAGGCAGTTTGCCATCCTTGTCGAGTAGATTACCCCGATGAGCAACCCCTACCAGCGTGCCGGATGTATCGAACAGATCAACAAACAGGAACGCAAAAATAACGCTGAGCATCGCCACATCAAGGGCGCCCACCAGATCCATCGCCATAAAGGTAGGCGCGATAGAGGGCGGCATCGACATCACACCGTTGTATGCATTATGGCCCAACAGCATCGAAATGAGAGTAATGCCCAGGATGCCAATTAATACCGCGCCCTTGACCCGCAGGTACGCCAACGCGGTAATCACAAAAAAGCCCAGCAATGAATAAAGAGCCGCTGGCTGTGAAAGATCTCCCATCGCGACCAGAGTCGCCGGATTAGCCACCACAATACCTGCGTTTTTAAGCGCAATCATGGCCAGAAAAAGCCCTATCCCTGCCGCAATCCCTAAGCGTAGCGAGAGTGGTATCGAGTTGATAATCCACTCACGGACTTTAAAAACACTCAGTACGAAGAATATCAAACCCGAGAAGAAGACCGCACCAAGCGCGGCTTCCCAGGTATATCCCATACCTAGCACCACGCCGTAAGTGAAGAAGGCGTTAAGCCCCATCCCCGGTGCTTGCGCAATGGGGTAATTAGCCCAAATCCCCATCACGAAGCAGCCAATCGCTGCCGCCACGCACGTCGCGACAAAGACGGCACCGTAATCCATACCCGCTTCCGACAGGATGCTAGGGTTTACGAAAATGATATAAGCCATCGTCAGGAACGTTGTGATCCCGGCGACCACCTCTGTTTTCACATTCGTATTTAGCTCAGTGAGCTTGAAATACTTATCCAGAAGTTTCATGTATGTTTTATCCTTCGCGCAAACGCAGTATGCGTCCCCTTGGAGCGAGAAAAGCCGCACATATTACCGAAAGCTCCCGCGCGATGCGAGTACCTAACGCACAGCCGGTTTAAGCGGAGCCACCTCCACTGACACTAACGCTAGCAATCTTCAGGCCATCAGCGAACCAGCAGGTCAGCCAACCACCCGCTGCTTTCTTATAATCGTTTGGCCAGCACGCGCTCGACCGTTTCGACAATCACCTGTGTTTGCGGATCAATTTCAATATTGACCTTATCGCCAGGCAGACGCTCTTTGAGCATGGTGCGTGAGAGCGTTTCGGGTATCAGATTCACACTGAACTCAATGCCACTATCATCTGCCGCGCGACGCACATCTCCGACCGTCAGACTGATACCATCAACACCGACATACCCCTTTTCAAACACAAAGCGGCCAATCGTGTCGGGTAGAGAAAACCAAAGCCGACGGTTATTGGGAGCTTCTTCTATCGCGACGACGTTGGCCATACAGATAATATGGCCGGACATCGAATGCCCCCCAATCTCGTCGCCAAACCGTGCAGCACGCTCTATATTGACGCGCCCACCCGGTTCAAGTGCACCAAGATTAGTCAAGCGCAGGGTTTCGCGCATCAAATCAAAGCTAACGTTATCGCCTTCAATAGCAGTAACTGTTAAACACACGCCGTTATGGGCCACTGACGCACCAATTTCCAACCCCTCACGCATTTCGGGTGGCAATGCCACTACATGGGTTCGAAACGCGTCAAGTTTATGCACCTCTACTATACTTGCGGTGCCCTGTACGATGCCGGTAAACATAATCCACCCTTACTACGTCACTGTGAAAGCGCCTATTCAAACACGAAATCAACCCGGCGCAAGTTTATCCGTGAGAAGTTAACAATGCGCACACCGCACCCGGGAAAGTATGATGAGCAGCATGCGTGACGCTAATCAAATGCCTTGATGGACGCAAAGCAAAGTGCAGTACGCCTAAAAACGTTTAAAAACGCACGACTGCGCCTAATCAAGCGGCCACACGCGTAAAACAGCCGGTTTCAATTGACAAAGAGGAAGGGGCTGCTTAGACTTTCGGCCCATGTAATGGCGCCGATTTGTACCCATATTGCGGGCGCCCACCAAGCCACAGGTTTGGTGAAGTGCAGCTAAAAGGGTGTGTCCAGCGTTGATGGCCACCCGAAAGGGTGGCCTTTTTTTTATTCCTCGCCCTACGCTTGCTCCCTTGCACTCCGTCTTTGGCCTCCTATTAAGGCAGACGCTATGATTGAACTTAGCAACGTCAGTAAAACTTATGGCAGCGGCAATAACGCCGTTCACGCCTTGAAAGATGTTAATTTGCACGTACCTAGAGGCGCTATTCACGGCGTTATCGGCCTATCCGGCGCTGGAAAATCCACGCTAATCCGTTGCGTTAACTTACTTGAGCGGCCAACCAGTGGCAGCGTGACCGTGGATGGCCAAGAGATGACTCGCTTAAACGGCGGCGCCCTAAACCAGGCACGTCACCGCATTGGCATGATTTTCCAGCACTTCAACTTGCTTACTACGCGGAACGTGTTTGATAACGTTGCTCTGCCGCTTGAACTGATGGGTGAAAAACGTAGCGCCATTCAACACCGCGTACTCCCGCTACTGGAAATGGTCGGGCTGGCGGACAAAGCCAAACAGTATCCCGCGCAGCTCTCGGGTGGCCAAAAGCAGCGTGTTGCTATCGCCCGCGCTCTAGCCAGCCAACCCAATGTGCTGCTGTGTGATGAAGCAACATCGGCATTAGATCCACAAACTACCGGCTCTATTCTTGAGTTGCTGCGTGATATTAATCACCAGTTGGGTATCACTATTTTGTTGATTACCCATGAAATGGAAGTGGTTAAGTCAATTTGCCACCGCGTAAGCCTTATTTCCAACGGCACACTAGTGGAAGACGCAGAAGTCGGCGACTTTTTCACGGCCCCCAGCACTCAGCTTGGCCGCGAATTTTTGAACGATTTTCTCCAGCTTAGCCCCCCTAAAGAGCTGATCGAACGCTTAAGCGATACGCCAGGAGAGACCACTCACCCCGTCGTACGTCTAACGTTTTCTGGCGATGCCGTCTCAACACCGCTTATCTCCCGCCTGGCCCGCGAGTGCAATGTGGATGTCAGCATTTTACAGGCCAAAGTCGAGTCCATTCAGGACCGCACCTTAGGGCTTATGATTGCAGAACTGCTTGGCACGACAGAGCAGACGCAACAGGCAATGGATTATCTTCAGTCTCACCAGTTAGAAGTCGAGGTACTTGGTTATGTCCAGCGCAATGTTTGACCTTATTTTACAGGCCACGCTGGATACGCTGTATATGGTGGCCATCTCTGGCGTCATTTCGACACTGCTCGGCCTACCATTAGGCGTATTGTTGTACGCGACACGGCCAAGGCAAATTCTAGCCCAGCCAGTGCTTAATCAGGTATTGAGCATTATTACTAATATTGGCCGCTCGATTCCTTTCATTATTTTGATGGTAGCCATCATCCCGTTCACACGTATGCTGGTAGGCACGTCGATAGGCATCAACGCCGCATCAGTTCCCCTAACCATTGCGGCCATCCCTTTTGTGGCGCGTCTGATAGAGGGCGCACTCAATGAGGTGTCACCGGGCCTGGTAGAATCTGCTCAGTCCATGGGCGCAACCCCGTGGCAGATTATTCGCAAGGTACTTGTACCAGAGGCGCGAGGCGGCATCATTACAGGCTTAACCATTACGCTGGTAACGCTAGTCAGTTACTCCGCTATGGCGGGTGCGGTAGGTGGTGGCGGCTTGGGGGACCTGGGCATCCGTTATGGATACAACCGTTTTAACCCCACTATTATGCTGATTACCGTGATTATTTTAGTGGTCATGGTGCAAGGCTTTCAAAGCCTGGGCGACTATCTGGTGCGCAAAAGTGATCGCAAATAGTGGTCGCAACTGGCCACGCTCTCTTATAACAAAAAAACATTAGAATTATTTTTCTTATTCCAATATTATTAAAAAATGACGATACAACGTATTAGGAGACTTATCATGCAAAAACTAATAATTGGTAGCCTGACAGCCTTGGCACTGGCCGTTAACGTTGCAAACGCAGAAACCCGCACGCTGAAAATGGGTACCGTTGCTGGCCCCGAAACTGAAGTCATGGAAGTGGCGGCGCGGATTGCCAAAGAAGAGTATGACCTTAATGTCGAAATTATCGAATTTACCGACTACGTAACGCCCAACGTTGCGCTGGCCGACGGTAGCCTTGATGCCAACGCCTACCAGCACGCCCCTTACTTGAATGCCATGGTCAGCGATCGCGGCTATGACCTTGCCGTTGCAGGCTATACCTTTGTTTATCCGATCGGTGCTTATTCAGAAAAATTCGATAGCATTGAAGATCTGCCCGACGGCGCGCAGATTGCACTGCCCAACGACCCTTCCAATGAAGGTCGTGCGTTGATTTTGATGCATAACGAAGGCCTGATCACACTAAACGACCCGGAGTATCTGGAAGCCACGCCGATCGATATCGCCGAGAATCCGCGCAACTTCCGCTTCCGTGAAATTGAAGCTGCCCAGTTGCCCCGTGTATTGCGCGATGTCGACATGGCGTTTATCAACAACACGTTCGCCCAGCCAGCTGGCTTGAAGCTTGACGATGCCCTGATCAAAGAAGGGCCTGAGTCTCCCTACGTGAACCTTATTGCCGTACGCGGCGGTGATGAAGAGCGTGAAGATATTCGCCAACTAGTGGATGCCTATCAGCGCGACGAAGTAGCAGCCAAAGCAGAAGAGCTGTTTAAAGGCGCTGCCGTGCCGGGCTGGACTGAATAACCCCTTCAGCAAGCACCTCATCAGGCCGGCCTTAGCGTCGGCCTGATGCGTTTATGATGAGATAATGATGCCAACCATTAATTACGCGCTACTCAACCGCCAGCTCGAAGCCCTGCTTGATACACGCGACTGGCTTACCAACAGCGCTCAAATGTGCGCGTTTATTCAGCAGGAAGTACCTGACCTAAACTGGGTGGGGTTTTATCTTCAGCGTCAACCCGAGACCCTAGGGTTAGGGCCTTTTCAGGGCAAGCCCGCCTGCCACCCCATCCCTTTTAGCAAAGGCGTATGCGGAGCCGCAGCGCGCCAGCAGCAGACACAGCGGGTCGATGATGTACACGCCGTCGCAGACCATATTGCCTGCGATGCCGACTCACGTTCCGAGCTGGTCATTCCCATCGTGATAGAAGGCTTTCTATGGGGCGTTCTAGACCTGGACAGCCCACTACCTGCGCGCTTTACCGCAGACGATCAGGCAGGAATCGAAGCGCTAATAGCGACTTTTCAGCGCCAAACAGATCTACCGACCCGCTAGTGGTAAGCATGTAGATGAATGGTGCAGTAAGCGCGAAAAATAACGTCGCTCATGGATAGCTCAGAGCGGCGGCGCGCTTTTCTTAGCGTTTGATTGAATATTTCTTCTGCCTTATAGCGGCTCAACCCTAGCTCTTGAGCCGTATGAAAATATTCATCAAGCTCCACACTCTCACGATTATCGCTCACTAGCGGCGGTTTATTTGCAGATTTACGGCCTAACTTTAAGCCACCAAAATCTGAGGCCCAACGGGGCAATAAATTAAGATACATATCTTCATCCTTGAATCATGTTCATGGAGAGAGTTGTTCATCACAGCGCGAATTCCCGCATAGCGCCACGCCGATAGCTATACAAATATTGTACTTTATGAAGCATGACGTTATCGTGACAGATACCATCTCACGCAAAAAGACACAGCGTACCAACCTCCTGATCACTGGGCGTTACACCCGACAAGGTAAGCTGTGTCTGAATAGCAATGCTGCGCGCAATAAACGTGCACGGCATGAGAACGACGCTAAACAAAAAAAACCCCGTGCTTTAAAAAGCACGGGGCTAACAATTTGGTAGGACCAGGCGGATTTGAACCGCCGACCTCCACGATGTCAACGTGGCGCTCTAACCAACTGAGCTATGGTCCTAAATAGAAAAGGTTGCGATGATGGTAGGACCAGGCGGATTTGAACCGCCGACCTCCACGATGTCAACGTGGCGCTCTAACCAACTGAGCTATGGTCCTGTCGTGCAACGGATGCGTATTCTACTTATTTATCACTGCATTGCAAGCTAATTTTTTCTTTCTGAACAACCCACTCACGCCCATCTCGCTATAAAATCGCTACGTAAGTGAGTATTTAAATTTTCAGCGTTTTAAACCGTCCACCCCTCTTTCTAAAGCAGGAAACCAATAATGCTCGCCCCTCTCCTTACCCCCCTCCTTGCGTGCATAGCGTTAATACCTCTGCTTGCAACACTGATTGCACGCATCCCTCTTCGCTGGTGGTGGGTCCGCTGCTTTGAATTTCCTCGCGTTCAAATAGCAACTCTGTCGCTGCTTTGTGGGGTATCCGCTCTCGTCTTTCTATCGCCTAGCAATTGGCGTACCGCGACTTGGATTATCGTTCTCATCACCGTCGCTTTACAAAGCCAATATATCTTGCCTTGGACTCGGCTATGGCCAGTGGACGTTAAAAACGCATCCAAACAGTCTTCCAGCAAACAGCACATTACGCTTTTAATTGCCAATGTGCTGACGCCTAATCGGCACACGGAAGGATTATTGGGGATGATCCAGCAACACCAGCCGGATATCATTTTAACCCTTGAGTCAGATCAGTGGTGGCAGGATAAGCTCGACCCCGTGCTAGCAGAACGCTGGAAATATAACGTTAAAGTGCCTTTAGATAACTTGTACGGCATGCATCTTTATTCGCGCTTGCCGCTGAAAGACACCTCCGTTAAGTGGCTAATTCAGGAGGATATCCCTTCCATTCACACCCAAGTGCAGCTTGAAAGCGGCGATTATATTCGCCTATATGCCGTCCACCCTCGCCCACCTGCGCCATCAGAAAGCGAAAAGTCGTTATGGCGTGATGCCGAACTTTTATGGGTGGGCCAAGAGGTACATCAAACGTCCCAGCCCACCCTGGTCGCCGGCGATCTGAATGACGTCGCCTGGTCACGTACCACTCGACTATTTTGCAGGGTTAGCGGCATGCTTGACCCCAGGCGCGGACGGGGCATGTTTAGCACCTTCCACGCCAAGAACCCCTTATTACGCTGGCCTCTTGATCACATTTTTGTAACCAACCACTTCACCCTGGTCAACATGCAGCGCCTTGATGCCTTTGGGTCTGACCACTTTCCTATTCTCGCCACCCTATGCTATCAGCCCTCTCGCCAAAATGAGCAGGAGCGACCCGAAGCAGACAGCGAAGAGCATCAAAAAGCCAGCGAAACGATTCAAAAAGGCAAAACCGAGAAGCAACTAACCTGATCGACGGGTTACTCCGGAACGCCTCCCTGGGTCAATACGCTTGGATCCAAAAGGCGTTCCAGCGTTTTACGGTCCAGATCCGTCTCTTCCTCAGCAACATCAATGATAGGCCTACCTGCCTGGTAGGCTTTTTTAGCCACTGCCGCCGCGGCATTATAGCCAATCACGACATTAAGTGCGGTCACCAGAATAGGATTTCGAGCCAAGGGGACTTGCAAGTTATCTTCTCGCACCTTGAACGTTGCAATTGCTCTATCCGCCAGTAGCCGTGACGTATTACTCATTAGCGTAATCGCCATGAGCAAATTCGTTGCCACCAGTGGCAGCATGACGTTCAACTGAAAATTACCACTCTGGCCTGCCACGGTAATGGCGGCATCAAACCCAATCACCTGGGCTGACGCCTGCGCTGCCGACTCAGGAATCACAGGGTTAACTTTGCCCGGCATGATGGAGCTACCCGGCTGAAGCGCCTCAAGCTCAATTTCGCCGAGCCCAGCCAAGGGGCCTGAGTTCATCCAGCGTAAGTCGTTGGCAATCTTCATAATGACGCACGCGAGGCCTTTTAACTGCCCGGATAGTTCAACGGCGGCATCCTGAGATGAAAGACTGGCAAAAAAACTATCGTTGGGTGCAAAATTAAGCCCGGTTTGCTCGCTTAGCTCTTTGGCTACCTGCTCAGCGAATCCCTCAGGTGCATTAATACCCGTACCAACCGCTGTCCCACCCTGCGCCAAGCGGCATAGCCTGCTCATCGCGCTGTCGAATCGCTCAATAGCCTGCCCTAATTGACTCGACCAGGCCCCGAGTTCCTGGTCCATACGTAACGGCATCGCATCCATTAAATGGGTGCGTCCCGTTTTGACAACATCTTTTAGCTCCTCGGCACGCTGATCAATACAGGTCTTTAGATGCTCAAGTGCTGGCTTGAGAGACTCATTAACCGCAATCGCTGCTGACACATGTATGGCGGTTGGGATAACGTCATTACTTGATTGCCCCATATTCACGTGATCATTAGGCGTCACATCGACACCTTCACGGCTTGCCAAGGTAGCCAATACTTCATTCACGTTCATATTGGTAGAAGTGCCCGAGCCCGTTTGAAAAACGTCGATCGGGAACTGGTCGTCGTGCTGCCCGTTAATTACAGCCTGTGCTGCGTTTTGAATAGCCTTGGCTCTAGCATCATCCAACAGGCCCAATTGCTGGTTAGCCCGCGCTGCAGCCAGCTTTATCCGCGCTACGGAATGGATAAACGCGGGGGGCATAGGGGTGTGAGACACCGGAAAATTATTAATGGCCCGCTGCGTTTGAGCGCCATAAAGCGCGGAAGAAGGCACTTCAAGCTCACCCATGCTATCGCGCTCGATACGAGTATCCATATGATTCTCTCCTTTGAGTGGTAATCAACCTTATCTACAAGCGATCACGTGGGCAAATCCCTTCTCAACCGCTGCCGTTATTCAAACTAGACGCTCCAACCGGCCAGGTAAACCGTCATGTCCCATCATGCTCACATTAAGCCTGCCTCTTTATATTGCAGCGCACAAAAACGACTGCTATGCTGCACTGCAGAAACGCTAAACTAATGACATTTTTATTGTTCAGGCAGGAGTTTCATAATGAATGCATTCAACACAAATGAAATGAACCAGCAGTTTGATAACGTCTTTATGGCCCCTGCACGCGCTTATGCTGCGCTAACGATTGATTATGCCGAAAAGATGCTGAACGCTCAGGTGGAAGCAAACCAGGCTTATGCTGAGACGGGTATTAATCAATTGCGCCAGCTAACCAGCGTTAAAGATCCGCAAGGATTGCGTAATTATATGGAAGGCCAACAGCAGGTTGTTAAGCAGCTAGCGGAACGTGTGAAAGGCGATGCCGATAAAGTGGTTTCGCTTCAGCAAGATTATTTCAAGAAAAGCCAAAAACTAACCGAAGAAAACGTGAAACAAGCACAAGCTGCTGCTGGCAAGATGCGTCAAACGACCTGATTTTTTTTAAGTTCTGAACACTTAATCATTAGATGCCCGCTGATCCACTCAGCGGGCTTTTGCTTACCAGCCAAGTGCAGACTTAACAAACGGGATTGTCAGTTTACGCTTAGCCGACAAGGAAGCCTGATCCAGAGTTTCAATCGCCTTACATAAATCGCCTAATTCGCGAGGTCCGCGGTGCAAAATATAGCGCCCTACGTCATCGGGTAGCTGCATTCCCCTGACATTGGCGCGCAGCCTAAGCGCGGCCAAACGGCTTTCGTCATCCAAAGGGTGTAAATGAAACGTCACTCCCCAGGTAAGGCGTGAAGCAAGATCCGGAAGCACAACCTCAAGCTGGCGCGGAGGTGTGTTAGAGGCGATAACAAGCTGTTTGCCAGCATCGCGCAGGCGATTAAACGCATGAAACAGGGCTTCTTCCCACCGTTTGCGGCCAACGACATACTCAAGATCATCAATCGCGACTAAATCCAATCGCTCTATATCTTCAAGCATCAGGGGCGGAAAATGCCCCAGGTCAGCTAACGGTAAATACAAGGCCCGCATATCCGCATCGGAAGCCGCATGGCAGGCGGCCTGAAGCAGGTGGCTTTTGCCGCTGCCTTGCGCACCCCATAAATAGATAAACGGCTCTGCATTCGGCTGAAATTGTTGTGTCAGATGTTCAACCAGTGGAGCATTCGCGCCTGAAGCGTAATAGTTATTGAAGGTTGCATCATCGCGCAACCCTACTCCTAACGGCAGCTGTGCCGGCACTCGGCTCATGGTGACTCCCTTTCGTCGTGACGCCCCAGCTCATTATGGTGATTTAAAGGCGTTAGCGAGCCTTGTTCTGCATTATAAAAGGTGCTGTGTTTATAACGATCATTAAGCTCTCTAAGCAGCACCATAAAAACAGCTGCAACGGGTAACGCTAACAGCACACCGGTAAACCCAAATAAATTTCCACCCGCCAGTACAGCAAAAATAACGGCGACAGGATGCAAACCAATTTTATCGCCCAATAGTTTGGGCTGCAGTATGACACTTTCTGCAGCTTGACCGATACTAAATACCACGATCACACCGAGCACCGCCCACCACGTACCGAATTGAAATAATGCAACAATTAAGGCGACGGCAATGCCAACAATAAACCCCAAAAAGGGTACGAAACTTACCAGACCGGCCACAAACCCTATCAACAAACCAAAATTAAGCCCCATCACAGTAAGACCGGTCGCGTAAATAACGCCCAGGCACAACATCACCAAAAGCTGGCCGCGTAAAAAAGAGGACAGCACTTCATCGCAACGCCGTGCTAAGCGAAACGTATCATCAGCCCATTGCCTTGGCACCAGGCTTGCAAGATTGCGCAGCATCCGCTTCCAGTCGAGGAGTAAATAAAACGTCACGACAGGAATCAAAGCGATATAAGTAATCCATGTCATAAAGGCCATACCTGAGCGGCCAATTTGGCCTAGCGCTTGAGCCAAATACCCTCCCGCATCACGCCAGTTTTCCACCAATACTTCACGCACATTGATTAACTCGGCACGCAAATCGTAGCCCGTCCACTCCTGAACCTGTGGCGCCAGCACATTCTCAATCCACATGAACATGTCAGGCATCACTTCCCCTAGCTGCTTGATTTGTTGAATCACCAGCGGAATAAAAATCAATAGACTCGCCGTTAATACAATAAGCAGCACCAGAAATACCAGGCTCACGGCGAAAGGTCGTTTCATTCCAAGCCGCTGAAAGTAGTTAGTCAGCGGGTCAGCTAAATAGGCTAATACCATGCTGGCAATAAAGGGCATCAACACCGAATTAAGTACATACACCAGCCCAATGAAAATCGCGAGCAGGCCAACCCCTAACCATGAATTTCGCATTACATGACTCTCCTTCCTGGATCCATCAATAGCGCTTTGTACGCTTAATAATAACAAAAGTTGGAGGAACACTGACCCAACATGTATACCGGCGATGCGACCCACGCCGCTGGGTGTTACAATCTTCTGCAGTTATTGCCCAGCACTGGCCATTTCGCCAGCACTACCCCGTACTGCTATAGGCTTCACAGGAACTGTCATGACCGAGACTTCCACTTCTCCGGCTACTCCTTCACTCAGCTATAAAGATGCAGGTGTCGATATTGATGCCGGAAATGCCCTAGTTGACCGCATTAAACACGTTGCCAAACGTACCACACGCCCCGAAGTAATGGGCGGGTTAGGCGGCTTTGGCGCACTATGCGAGCTGCCAGCAGGTTACAAGCAGCCTGTACTGGTGTCTGGCACCGATGGCGTAGGCACCAAGCTACGTCTCGCCATGGACCTTGGCAAACATGACACTATCGGCATCGACCTGGTGGCCATGTGCGTTAATGATTTGATTGTTGCAGGTGCTGAGCCGCTGTTATTCCTTGACTACTATGCCACGGGCAAGCTGGATGTGGATATCGCGGCAGATGTTGTCACGGGTATTGGTGCGGGGTGTGAGCTGGCAGGCTGCGCTCTGGTGGGTGGTGAAACCGCCGAAATGCCGGGCATGTACGAAGGCAGCGACTATGATCTAGCCGGTTTTTGCGTTGGTGTGGTGGAAAAATCCGAAATTCTTGATGGTAGTAAAGTGGCAGAAGGCGATGTTCTTCTTGGGCTTGCCTCCTCAGGCCCTCACTCCAATGGCTACTCCCTGATTCGTAAGATCCTTGACGTCAGCAATGCCTCTCTCGACACCCAGGTAGATAATGCCCCACTGGGTGATGCATTACTGGCGCCGACTCGTATCTACGTCAAATCATTACTTTCACTAATGCGCGGCACCTCTATTCCGGTGCATGCGCTTTCCCATATTACCGGCGGCGGCCTGCTGGAAAACATTCCGCGCGTACTGCCTGATACGCTAGCAGCACATATTGATATTAATACGTGGCAGCGCCCCGCGGTTTTCGATTGGCTTCAGGCCCAAGGCAATGTTAACGAAGTCGAAATGCACCGCGTGCTTAACTGCGGCATCGGTATGGTACTGGTGATTCCTGCGGCTGAAGCTGACCAGGCCATGGCCCACCTTCAAGCTCAAGGCGAAACGGTTTATCATATCGGGCATATTACCCAACGTCAGGAAGAAGCGGTGGTGCTGGAGAACCTGTCAGCATGAGTGGTACCGAATATCCCAGCGACACGATTACCGACATGACACCAGAACCTACCGGGCCACGGCGGGTCGTTGTGCTGATTTCAGGCAGTGGCAGTAATCTTCAAGCGTTGATTGATGCGCAGTCGCATGACCGTTTAGGCGGCGAGATTGTGGCGGTGATCTCCAACGTGGCTGACGCTTATGGTTTGAAGCGCGCCCACGAGGCCGGCATCGAGGCCGTCGCCCTGCCTCATCGTGAATATGACAACCGCGAGGCTTACGACGGCGCGCTGATTAAGGTGATTGAGCGTCATGAACCCGACGTGATTGTGCTGGCTGGCTTTATGCGTATTTTAACGCCGCGCTTTGTACAACGCTTTTTGGGTCGGATGCTGAATATTCACCCCTCACTGCTGCCCGAGTACCAAGGGTTAAATACCCATGCACGGGCGCTGGCCGACAAAGTAACCAGCCATGGTTGCAGCGTGCATTTTGTTACCGAAGAGCTGGATGGCGGCCCCGTAGTTCTGCAAGCAGAATTAGCGGTCACTCCTGAGGATAACGCAGAGACGCTTAAAGAGAAGGTCCACGCCCGCGAGCACCTGATTTACCCAATCGCCGTACAGTGGTTTTTAGAGGGGCGGCTACAGTACAGCGCAGAAGGCGCCAAAATGGACGGTCATCTTCTGCCTGAACATGGTATGCGTCTTTCTCATGCCGATGCCGCTGAAGAGCTTGATGAAGAGTTGGATGAAGACAGCGACGTGTAGTTGATCGACCTGTCGGTTACTGTTCGCAGAAACGCGCACAGTAAATAGAAAGTAAGGCCTTACGGGAAACCGTAAGGCCTTACTTTTAGGGCTACTTAACAGGCGTATCGATTACGTGCGCGGCAACGTAACACCACGCTGCCCCATGTATTTCCCGCCTCGGTCTTTATACGACGTTTCGCACTCCTCGTCGGACTCTAAAAACAGCATTTGCGCCACACCTTCGTGAGCATAAATCTTGGCTGGCAAATTGGTCGTGTTAGAGAACTCAAGCGTTACATGCCCTTCCCACTCCGGCTCAAGCGGCGTGACGTTCACGATAATACCGCAACGCGCATAGGTTGATTTGCCCAGGCAAATAGTCAGCACGCTGCGCGGAATACGAAAATACTCAACCGTTCTAGCTAACGCAAACGAGTTAGGCGGAATAATGCAAACATCACCTTTTACGTCCACAAAGCTTTTTTCGTCAAACGCTTTAGGATCAACAATGGCCGAATGAATGTTGGTAAACACTTTAAATTCATCGGCACAGCGGACATCGTAGCCATAGCTGGATGTGCCGTAAGAGATCACTCGCTGATCATTAACATAGCGAACCTGCTCTGCTTCAAACGGTTCAATCATGGCATCACTTTGTGCCATGCGACGAATCCACTTATCTGATTTGATACTCATGTGTTACTTCATCACTCGCTAAAAGAAATAGTGGGCCCATCGCTTTCGCTGCCATTTACTGACTGGGCAACTTGCCTGGCAATCTCTGCAAACGCTTGGCTTACCGAGCTATCAGGCTCTGAGATAACGCTTGGAGTACCCGAGTCTGCCAGCTCTCGAATGGACAACGTCAATGGCAGCCGTCCCAGTACGGTTGTCTGGTACTCTTCGGCAATGCTATCCCCTCCTCCTGTACCAAAAATTGCGGCCTCATGACCACAGTTTTCACAGTGGTAAAGGCTCATGTTTTCAACCACACCAAGCACCGGAACATTCACCTTGCGGAACATTTCGATACCTTTACGCGCATCCAACAGCGCGATATCTTGCGGGGTGGTCACAATAACCGCCCCCGTTACTGGCACTTTTTGCGCCAGTGTCAGCTGTATATCGCCGGTGCCTGGGGGCATGTCAATCAGTAGGAAATCAAGATTATCCCACTGTGTTTGTGTGAGCATTTGCTGAAAAGCCCCCACCACCATTGGCCCCCGCCAGACCATCGCTTCACGCGTATTGACCAAAAAGGCCATCGACATGGCTTGAAGGCCATGGGCGTTCAACGGTAAAAACTGGTTGTTGTCAGTCGCTTCGGGGCGGACACCCTCCTTCACACCAAGCATTTGCGCCTGGCTTGGGCCATATATATCCGCATCCAGTACGCCCACACGATAACCCTGAGCAGACAGTGCCAGCGCCAGGTTAACGGTGACGGTCGATTTACCAACCCCACCTTTTCCCGAGGCCACTGCGACAATATGTTTAACGCCGTCCATTAGTCGCGCTCCTATAATCCAGGCAAAAACTATTCACGTTGTGCCAAATGATACTCTGTGGCCACGTATTCATAAACCAACAAACAAAAACGGATGCTGGGGCTACCAGCATCCGCCTGTCAAT
>NZ_JBQSXT010000021.1:0-66463 GCF_052378605.1 Halomonas sp. AOP27-A1-41 | reverse complement strand
GCGTTTGCGCCGTAGCATCTTGCTGCTGCGTCATTTGATCGGCATTGTCAGTGTCGTTCTGGTTAGCGTCTTGAGCCAGAGCGCCGCCTGAAAGTCCTACACAAATCGCACCAATAGCAATGGCTAGTGTTGTCCGTTTCATAATATTGCTCCTTGTGTTGGCTTGCACTTAAAAAGCTAGTAGACCTAAGCGCCTAAGAGCAAAGCTAACGATGAATTATAATAAAAATTAACACGTATATTATCACCGCTTACTTAGTAAAACTCGTCAAGAAACAATGGTGAGGTTTTATACTATTCAACCGTGGTCTGGTCGGCATCCTCATCTTTCAAAACTTCCAAGCGGTTACCACCTTGTTCATTCTGCGTATCGTCGCTGCCTATATCGGCCTGGTCAGGCATATCCAGGTCGTCGCTTTCAGAGCTCTGTTGAGGCCCTTGAGTGCCGGTTTCACGCTCGGTATCGCCCTGTTCCTGATTACGGGGAGTGTCCGTACTTTGCTGCTGTCCGGCTGTTGAGCTGTTCTGCTGCTGGGTCATCTGACCGTCGCTCTGTGATGCATCATTTTCATTGGCCAACACGGCTGCTGAAATGCTCGTAAAGATAGCACCGATAGCAATGGCTACTATTGTCCGGTTCATATGATGTCCTCCTTGGATGAGTCACTCTTCAAACGTTAGCCAACGGAGGATAAAAGTAACAATAAAAAACCATCTTTCTTAAAACTTGTATGAAAGTTAATAACGATCTTAATAATCGTTTAACGACCAAAAAAACGCCTTGCCTCATTATACAAGGCAAGGCGAACTCATGAACAAAGTGTTATGGCCTTTCAGGCGTTAGATGACCATTCTCATGACAGTATCTTAATTAGGATGCTGCTGGGCCTGCGTTACGGTCATACTGTTATCTATCTGGCTGAAATTGTCTTCGTCATACTGCTCTGCCGTCGCTTCTATCTCTTCACTACCGTAGGTGGTGTTGGTAACCAGTTGGTCGTCCTTCAGCTCAATTTCATCTAATGGCAGCGCCACTTCATCGGCACCGATTCCCCATACGCCACCAATGGAAATAACCGCATACAGTTCGCCAGACTCTTTATGCTCAACGATCCGGTCAATATCGCCAATTTCTTCACCCTGCATATTGACCACTGTCATGCCTTCGATATCACTTATTTGGCGAGACATCAGGTCGTTCGGATCATCTCTCTCCTCCTGATCAACATCCGAAGAAGACGCCGCGTTGCCACCTGTCATAGCGGCGGGCTGCTCATCCTGAGCGTCGTCCTGCTCATCGACCGCCTCTTCCTGTTGTTCCAGCGCACCTTCTGATTGACCATTTTCTTGCTGGTTATCCTCAGCAAACACGCCACTGGACATTCCAGTGCAAAGAGCTGCAATTGCAATCGCTAGTGTAGTCCGTTTCATGCTGTCTCTCCTTGAGTGCCACACTCTTACAAGTTAGTTGACCGAATTGAAAATCACCAATACCCGCCAGTTGCGGGATAATCGCTGCCTGTTTATCCAATCAGTTTCATGACATCGTTTGTGCATGGCACCTTCTGGCCCGCAGCTGAAACGACTCTATTACGAAACGTCTTTGCCTGCGTTGGGATCAGACGCATCGTAATCCTGAGTATCATCAGGCGCTGAACCAGGTTCGTGGGCAGTTTCGGCTTCAAAGCGGCGCGCTGCATCAATTGCTTGTGGCTCAGTGTCGTGGCGGGATATTTCTTGAGGGGTATCAGGCTCGGTAACATCGACAACGCGCCAACCCGATACGATGATCGCGTCGCCCTTGTCTTCGCTAACTGGCTCCACTCGTGCGGTACGGGTCATATTTCCTCCATGGTAAAAGCGAGTAACACTCTGCTTTTAACCATGGCAGAACCTTCAAGGACTTGCGTATCCAGCAGTAAACATTTAACAGTGATTGATTTTGCGCCTGCCGCTAGCGGACTTTACGCGTCAAACGCAAATTGCCGGGCACAAAGGCCCGGCAATTCGTTAAAGCGGTAAGCAAGTCGCTTAATGGTTTATAAATTAACCACATCGAACGCAACGTTAGGGTTCACGTCGGCGTCGTAATCGACATCATCACGCTCAAAGCCGAACAGTTTTAAGAATTCATGCTTATAACCAGCGTAATCGGTGATATCAAATAGATTCTCGGTAGTCACTTCCGGCCACAGATCCTGGCAAGCCTGTTGGATATCATCGCGCAGCTCCCAATCATCCAGACGCAGACGGCCTTCATCATCCGTGGCCATGTCGCCGCTCTGCTCTGCGGCATAGAGCCGTTCACCAAAGAGTCGATTGAGCTGATCGATGGTGCCTTCGTGTACGCCCTGCTCCTTCATGATGCGATACACCATGGCGATATACAGCGGCATCACCGGAATAGCTGCACTGGCCTGGGTAACAACAGATTTGAGTACCGCGACATTAGCGCCGCCGCCGCTAGTTTTAAGCTTGTCATCAATCGCCGTGGCCGCACGGTCCAGGTCTTCCTTGGCTTTACCCAAGGCGCCGTGCCAGTAAATCGGCCAGGTAATTTCCGTACCGATATAGCTAAACGCCACGCTGCGTGCGCCTTTGGCCAGCACGCCCGCCTGGTCCAGTGCGTCCATCCACAGTTCCCAATCTTCGCCACCCATCACGGTGATGGTATCGTCGATTTCCTGCTGAGTGGCAGGCTCCACTTCTGCCTCGATAATCCGGTCTTTATTGGTATCAATGGCCGTGGCGCGGTAGGTCTCACCGATCGGCTTCAGGCTTGAGCGCTTGAGTTCACCGCTATCCGGCAGCTTGCGCACAGGCGATGCCAGTGAGTACACCACCAGGTCGATTTCGCCCATATCTTGCTTGATCAGCTCAATGGCTTTTTCACGCGCTTCATTAGAGAACGCATCGCCATTGATCGACTTGCTGTAAAGACCTTCCTGCTTGGCAAACTTGTCAAACGCTGCGCTATTGTACCAACCCGCCGTACCGGTTTTGGTGTCACTGCTGGGCTTTTCAAAAAACACGCCCAGCGTATCGGCGCCGTAACCAAAGGCAGCGGTAATCCGAGCAGCCAAGCCGTAACCGCTGGAAGCCCCGATCACCAACACTTTTTTGGGGCCGGCGCTTTTATCCAAACCACGCGCGCGGGTTGCTTCAATCTGCTCAAGCACGTTTTGCTCGCAGCCTTTAGGGTGAGTAGTCGTGCAGATAAAGCCGCGTACTTTGGGTTTAATAATCACATCGAACCTCACTATCGGATTGATTTCATTATCAGCATGACAATGCTGTAAGCATGGCGGCTATTTTAGCTTGCCAGGCGGGCGCTGTCCGCTCTTGAGCTTATTTGCCTTTCACGGCAGGATAGTGCCCCTTCTTTTAAATGCCTGCGAGGCCATCATGAACGCACAGCAACTAGTCGACGAGCGCGGCGACCTTTGGCTTGCCTTGGCCCCCTTATGGCTAGACCGCGAACCCAGCGAACGGGATTACGCCCGCATGGTCGAGGTCATTAACCAGTACGACATGCCGCTGATGGAGCTTGAGTGGATGTTTCGCCTGGAGCTAGCCCCGGTGATGTCACGCCATCAACTTTCGATTGCCAGCGAATGGCGAAAATTTGATGACCATAAGCTGATGCAACAGTTAGTGAGCCATAACCTGCGCTTAAAGGGGTGGCGGCGCAAAGGCTGGGCGCTTTTTTCCGGGCTAACTACCATGATGGTACGCCACCGCTGGGTCGAGCTTATGAACCGCGTTAAGGTTGCCCGTGGAGAGCATTAAGCCGCCGTCAACACTCTGGTTCGTTGATGGCCAATGACCTACTCACGATCCAGCGCCGCTTCCAATGCCAAGCGTAAGGGTTGCCCATGATCTCGCGGGCCAAAACGGGTAATGACCCTGCCATCGCGTCCAACCAGAAACTTGGTGAAATTCCACTTAATGGCTTGAGTGCCCAAGACCCCGGGCGCCTGTTGTTTCAGCATGACAAATAGCGTGTGTGCGTGGTTACCATTAACACTGATTTTTTCCATCAACGGGAAGCTTATCCCGTACGTTTGCTCACCAAAAGTACAAAATGCCTCGGCACTTTCCGGCGACTGACGGCCAAACTGGTTGCAGGGAAACCCCAGCACGGTGAAGCCACGGTCACGATAGCGCTGGTATAACGCCTCAAGCTCTTTTAATTGCGGCGTAAATCCGCATTGGCTGGCCACATTAACTACCAACAGCACTTGCCCACGCAGCGCGCGTAAATTAAACGGCTGCCCTTGGTGGGTGTAACAGTCTTGATCGTAAATCGTCATTATTAAGCCTTACACCTTCCAGGCGATATAAACACTACCTTGCCACGGCTACAGGGATGGCACCAGCGCCTTGTATCGATTATTGCCAAGCACAACGGCCTATTAACCCAAGGTAATTGGCCCCATGACAACGCGCAGCGCCAGCGCAATCAGTAGCACGCCGGTTAATCGATTGATCCAGTGCGCATGGCGCTGCAACCAAGGCAGTACCCGCGAATGCGACAAGCCGACCGCCACCAGCACGTACCAACCACCATCAATAAGCATAGCGGTTAGTACGACGATCATCTTTGCCATACTACTCATATCAGGAGTAACAAACTGGCTCAGCAACGCTACAAAAAAGATAATCAGCTTGGGATTACCCAGCGCTACTAGCATCCCCTCTTTGGCCGCCTGACGGCGAGTGGTTACCGCCCCCTGTTGACTCATTGCCCCCGCCCTACCAGCCCGTAACGCCTTGATGCCTAACCAGGCTAAATAGGCGGCGCCCGCCCAGGTAACCAGTTGAAAAACGTCAGGCGAACGAGTCACTAACGCGCCCAGCCCCCAGACGGTCAAAAGCGCATAAAATCCGACACCAGCCGCATGAAATAAAGCAGCGGTAATGCCTGGCCACCGCCCACCGCCCAGCGTGTGTTTTAAAACCAGAGCGAGGCTGGGCCCGGGCGACATCGCCCCCATGGCGCAGATAGCCGCGAGTGACAACCAGAGTGAGAACGGCATTTTTTCCTCTTTTTACTTGTTAATGAATCATCGTCTACATGCGCCAATGCCGTTACCGGCTGAGTTGCTTGCTGTATAACGTCGTCTCGCTTAAATAACGCTGTTAGCATGGTACTCTGTTGGGTAAAATTTGCCCCTTTTTCGATGAAAATGACGCCTGCTGTCAAGGCAGGCGTGGCACGGCTAATAAAGGACTCCGATATGGGTAGGGCGTTTCAAAACCGTAAAGAATCGATGGCTAAAACGGCCGACGCAAAAACCAAGGTTTACAGCAAATACGGGCGTGAAATTTACGTTGTTGCAAAAGCAGGCGGCTCCGACCCGAACGGTAACCTTGCCCTGCGCGGTTTAATAGAGCGTGCAAAAAGAGATCAGGTTCCCTCGCACGTTATTGATAAAGCGCTAGACAAGGCCAGCGGCGCAGGTGGCGAAGACTTCTCTCCAGCACGCTACGAAGGCTTTGGCCCCGGTAACGCCATGGTGATTGTCGACTGCTTAACCGATAACCCTAACCGCACCTTTGGCGATGTACGCGGTTGCTTTACCAAAACGAAAAGCAAGATTGGCACCCCCGGCAGCGTTAGCCACATGTTCGATCACTGCGCGATTTTTGCGTTTGTCGGCCAGGAAGAAGAGGCGGTGCTTGAAGCGCTAATGGAAGCCGATGTTGATGTGACCGACATTGAGCAGGAAGAAGCGCGTATTACGGTTTATGCGCCACACACCGAATATTCTAAAGCCAAGCAAGCCCTGCTGAATGCGTTCGGTGAGCTCAATTTTGAAATTGATGAGATTCAGTTTCTGCCACAAAACACCACGCCGCTCGAAGGCGATGACGTGGCGCTATTTGAAAAATTTGTGGGCATGCTCACCGATCTGGACGATGTACAAAACGTCTTCCACAGCGCTGAGCTACCCGAAGAGACAGCGTAAATAGCGCGCTCCGGTACGTTTAAAGTGGCCGTCAGCGTATTGCTGACGGCCAATACCGCATGACCACCCAGCGCAGCATTCGGTGACAACAGCGCGGGGTTAATACCGGCATCGCTCAGCACCTGCTTCCCCTGCACGGTTAGGTCGGTAATAAACAAAAACTGCTGCCACACCTCACTGCCTCGGCAGTACACCGCCAAACGCTGTCGCTCTGCATGGACAGACGCTTGATAAGTAGGCGCCATCAAACAACGAACGCTCTGAGGTTTACGGTCAATACATTACACAAGAACAAGGTTAGTATCTTGAGGATAAATCTCTGCGGAGCTATTCGAACTTATCGACTAAAATGACATCTTCAGAGATAACCATTATCCGCAACCATTTCATGTTACGCAGGAGGCGACCATGAGTATTGTTCATGTTAGCGAGGCAGAGCTCTACGCCAAGCTTGAAAAATGCATGTCGGGAGAGCGCGTTCTTATTGACCAGGCTGGCAACCGGTTTAGTGCGCGCATTCAGCTCGCCCGCAAAATGGATGCAACGGTCATTCCCGAACAGCAGCTACACAAAAGCCACGATGATCCTGATGAGGTGGATAGCATCACCGTGCCTTATGAGCATATCTGGGAGCTTGAAATCAAGGGCGTCGTGTATAGCCGTTTAGCAGAATAATCACCTTGCTCTACCAGCACCCCCTTATGGGCAGTGCTGGTAAAGATCACACGTAAACGCTTTTAGAACGTTAAACAAATTTTTCCTAGATGCTTGCCTGCCTCTTGGTAGCGAAAAGCCTCCGCAATCTCGGCTAATGCAAACTCCCGATCAATAACGGGGCGCATATCGTTAGCCTCAATAGCCTTGATCATCTCTATCTGATGGCGACGACTGCCCACAATCAGGCCCTGCAAACGCGCCTGCTTCGCCATTAGCTTCGCAGTTGGAATGTCCCCTTGGCGGCCTGTCAGCACACCAATCAATGAGATATGCCCACCAATTTTGATCGCTTCGATAGATTGCGGTAGCGTGCCAGGTCCGCCTACTTCGACAATATGATCAACGCCTTGACCATCCGTCAGCTCATTAACCTGCTTGCCCCATTCAGGGGTTTCCTTGTAGTTAATCGTATGGGTAGCACCCAATTCACGTAACCGCTCGCGTTTCGCGCTGGAAGATGACGTCGCGATAACGTGGGCGCCCATCATGCGTGCAAACTGCAACGCAAATATGGATACACCGCCAGAGCCCAGCACCAAAACCGTATCGCCTGCTTTCAAGCCGCCATCCACCACAAGTGCACGCCATGCCGTTAACCCTGCGGTAGTGAGCGTTGCCGACTCAGCATGGCTATACCCCTTGGGCTGATGGGTAAACCACTGTGCCGGGCGAACCACCTGTTCACAGGCGTAGCCATCGACACCATCGCCAGGCGTTGTCGTAAAATCCGCAATGCGTGCAGGGCCTTCCAACCAGTAGGGGAAGAACGTCGATACCACGCGATCACCCACTGAAAACTCGGATACTCCCTCACCGACCTCTTCAACAATACCCGCCCCATCCGACATGGGAATACGGCCGTCAGCGGTCGGCATTATGCCCGCCACTACGCCGTAGTCATGAAAATTCAGCGAGCTTGCATGGATGCGTACGCGAATCTCACCCGCTGCAGGTGCGCCGGGTGCCGTGGCCTCCTGCACATTAAGTTTATCCAGCCCACCTGGGGCCTGTAGCGTTACCACTTGCATTGTCGATCTCCTGGGTTAGCTGTCATCTGGAACACGTTAGCAGAGGATCAGAAACATCACATATCGACCCCAAGAAAGCCGCCCGACTGGCGCTTCCATAGCCCCGCATAAATACCGTCTTGAGCGAGCAATTCGGTATGCGTGCCGCTTTCTACAATACGCCCCTGCTCGACCACGATCAGTCGATCAAGCATTGCAATGGTAGAGAGACGATGGGCAATAGCAATAACCGTTTTGCCTTCCATTAACGTATCCAACTGCTCTTGAATGGCGGCTTCCACTTCAGAGTCCAGCGCCGACGTGGCTTCATCCAATACCAAAATAGGCGCGTTTTTCAATAGTACGCGCGCGATGGCAATACGTTGGCGCTGGCCGCCCGACAGCTTAACGCCGCGCTCGCCCACATGTGCGTCTAACCCACGACGCCCCTGAGGATCCACCAGGTCGTTAATGAACGCATCCGCATGGGCACGGCATACGGCGGCCCATACCGCTTCATCATCTGCCTGTGGGGTGCCGTAGCGAATGTTATCGCGCAGTGAACGGTGCAAAAGCGAGGTATCCTGGGTCACCATGCCAATCTGGTGACGCAACGAGGTTTGCGTGACCTGAGCAATGTCCTGCTCATCGATAAGAATGCGCCCGCCCTGAACATCATAAAAACGCAGCAGTAGGTTAGCGAGGGTCGATTTACCCGCGCCTGAACGACCAATCAGGCCAATTTTCTCACCGGGGGCGATTGTCAGGTTCAACCCATCAAACACGGTTCGGCTTTCGCCTTTGGCCTGCTCGTAGCCAAAGCGCAGCGCATCAAAATGAATTTTACCCGCCGGTACATGGAGGGCGGGCGCATTGGGCACATCACTGATGGTCGGTTCGCGGGCAATAGTGTTCATGCCATCCTGTACCGTACCAATATTTTCAAACAAGCCCGCCACTTCCCATAAAATCCAGTCAGACATAAAGCGAATGCGCATCACCAGCGCAATCGCGATGGTTAATACGCCTAGCGAAATGGCGTCGTAATACCAGGTGCTAATCGCCATACCTGCCGTGCCTACCAGCAGCGCGGTATTTAGTAGCGTTAAGCTGACACTCATAATGGTGACCAGACGCATCTGCCGGTGCACAGTTTCCATGAACCCTTCCATGGCATCACGTGCATAGCACTGCTCACGCTCGGTATCCGCAAATAGCTTTATGGTTTGAATATTGCTGTAGCTGTCGACCACGCGCCCAGTCATCTGCGCGCGGGCATCGGCCTGCGCCATGGACACATCACGCAGCCGAGGAACAAAAAAGCGCATGATGGCCAGATACCCAACAAGCCAAAGCCCCAAAGGGAGCAATAGCCACAAATCGGCCCGCCCCAACAAAATCGCCGCACCGGTAAAATACACAATGGCATAGACCAAAAGGCCCATCACCTTGGTGACCGTTTCGCGGATCGCCAGGGCGGTTTGCATCACTTTTTGGGACACCCGCCCGGCAAACTCGTCCTGGTAAAAAGCCAAGCTTTGATTGAGCATATGACGATGCGAGAGCCAACGGCCAATCATCGGGTAATTACCGAAGATGCTTTGATGAGTAATCAACGATTGAGCCAGCACCAACAGTGGCAGCCCCACAAGCATCAACACACCGACTCCGGTCAACCAAAGGCCATTCGCAGCCCAAAAGCCTTCACGCTCTACATTGCCCAGCCAATCAACCAGTTGCCCCATATAGTTAAAGAAAACCACCTCCGCAGATGACACCAACGCAGTAAATAGCGTCATGGCAATCAGCAACGGCAATACCGGGCGCGAGAAGTGCTTGATGAAAGGCAACAGGCCTTTAGGCGGTGTTTGCACATCCTCCATGGGGTAAGGATCTACGCGCGTTTCAAAGTAACGAAATAGCGGCTGCAGCATACGAGAAAACATGAACGTTCCTTACGTTACTTATCGATCATTAGTAGGGTTAGATGCCTGATGCCGTAAAAGCCAGCGAGCCCAAAATGGCGCAAAAACCATCAACGTCACCATGCGAAGAAGGTGATGAAATGCGACGAATACCGGGTCAATATTAAGCGCCACCGCCAAAATGGCCATCTCGCCAACCCCGCCGGGTGCCAGCGCCAGTAGAGCTACATCACGGCCAACGCCCACAAACTGATGAATCAATTCGGCAAACAGAGCCAACACCATAAGCGCCAACAGCGTGGCAATGCCTGACTGCCATAAATAGCGCCCCCACAACCGTCGCGTCATGCCTTTAAAACGAGAACCGATTGCGCTGCCCAATACCCAAAGCATCAGGTTCATTCCCCAGTCGGGCAAGCGAAGACTGGCAATATCAAACCCTGAAAGCAGTGCAGCGGTAAGCAGCGGTACCAATAAGGCGGGGGTAGGAAAACGTAGCCAGCGCCCGAGCGGCAGTAGCAGAGGAATAAGCAATAGCATCCAGGCATGTTCAAACTCATTTGCCCGTAACGCCATGCCACCCTCCCCGCCCTCGTAGGCCCAAAAAAGAGGAGGTAACACTAAAATCACCAAAATCACGCGAAGCGACTGGGCAATAGCAATACGCTGAGGGTCACCGCCACATTTGTCGCCCAGGATAATCATCGCCGTCATGGCGCCAGGAGCGGCGGCAAACCAAGCGCTGACGGAATCAAACCCACAGCGCCGATACCAGGCCGAAGCCACCACCGTGGAGGCGCTAATGCCCGCTAGCAATAGCACAGCTGATATTGGCCAGTCGACCACCCGCTGAGCGAGCTCCGGTGTCACCTGGCTGCCTAACACCAACCCCATAACAGCGAGAAAAACATTGCGCAGGCGCTCCGGCACTACAACGTTAACGCCCCGAGAGGAAACCAGCAGATTGGCAACCAGAGGACCAAGCATCCAGGCAAGCGGTAAACCGGTAAGTTGAAAAATCGTGCCACCTATCGCGCCAACGATGAGCGACGTTAACAGTCCTTTTGCACTTCTTGTACTTACAACACCTTTCACACCAGCCCTCGCTACCGCAACCTACCCCAGCGGGTTGGTTTGTTAACCCGCTAAATATGCGGCAGTTTATCACTGCCGATGCACATTGAGGGGTCAGTAGGGCTGGGGAATCTCGCCGTCATCCTCGTCATCGCGCATCCGCGCCTGACGCTCAGCCTCTTCTTCCTTGGCATCATCGATCACTTCCATCAACTCATCGACATTGGCGATGTGGGTGTCGAAGTCGAAGTGGCCGGTCAACTTACTCTCTGGGTGCAGCTCGCCTGCCTCATAAAGCGCCCACATCTCTTTGCCATAGTGGGTCTTTAGCAATTCAGGCGCATAGTGGCCAAAGTAGGCGCGCATGTTATTAACGTCACGCTCTAGCATGGCAGCGGCGCTATTGTTACCAGCAGCATCCACGGCCTGGGGCAGGTCAATAATGACCGGCCCCTCGGCATCTACCAGCACGTTAAATTCCGACAAGTCGCCGTGGATCAGGCCAGCGCAGAGCATGCGCACCACATCCTTGATGACTTTATCGTGATAGCGCAGCGCTTGCTCGTGGGTCAGTGTTACGTCATCCAAGCGTGGCGCAACAGCGCCCTCGGCATCGGTAATCATCTCCATGAGCAGCACGCCATCCACAAAACCGAAAGGCTTGGGTACGCGTACTTCAGCCGCGGCAAGGCGATAAAGCGCGTCTACTTCCGCAGTCAGCCACGCCTGTTCCTGCTCTTTTTGGCCATAGCGGGTCTTCTTCGCCATGGCCCGGGCACGCCGGCTATTACGCTCTTTACGCCCTTCCTGGTACTGTACCGCTTGCTTAAAGCTGCGCTGTTTAGCCTCTTTAAATACCTTGGCACAGCGTACTTCTTCGTCACAGCGCACCACGTAAACCTGTGCTTCCTTGCCGCTCATCAACTGCGTCAGCACCTCATCGATCAGGCCGTCATCGACCAGGGGCTGTAATCGTTTGGGTGTTTTCATGGCTAGCTGCAATGGCTCCTATAGAAGTAGAAACAGTTAGAAGTAGGGACAGTTTCTGGCACTCAGTAGCGAATGCGACGCACACGAAAGGCGCGTCCTTTTAGTTTGTCACGTTCGAGTTTGGCCTGGGCTTTTTGAACAGCGCTGCGCTCAACCGCGACATAAGCACTGCGGGCCAACACTTTAATTTTACCGACCTGATCACCGCGCAGCCCACCCTCGCTGGTCAGGGCACCCAAAATATCGCTTGGCCGCAGTTTATCCTTTTTGCCACCGGCTAATTGCAGCGTCGCCATGGGAGGTTCAAAGGGGGCTGTTTGTGTGGCTTTAGGAAGCGCTTCCGTAGTGAGCTGCTCGCTCAGAAGCTCTGCCAAGCGTCCCAAGCGATAGGTTTCTTGAGGGGTTACCAGTGTACAGGCAATGCCACTGGCGCCCGCCCGCCCGGTACGTCCTACGCGGTGGACATGAACCTCTAGCTCACGAGCAATTTGATAGTTGAACACCGCATCCAATTGCGCAATATCCAGGCCACGTGCCGCCACGTCGGTGGCCACCAGGATTGACGCACTTTGGTTGGCAAAGAGTATCAAAATACGATCACGGTCTTTTTGCTCTAAATCACCGTGCAGCGCTACCGCGCTAAAACCGGCATCCAACAGGCTATCGGCTACCGTCTGGGTTTCGCGCTTGGTGTTGCAAAACACCACGCTGGTCGTCGGACGGTTGACCAGCAACAGCTGTTTAAGCGCACCAAAGCGGGCATCTTCACTAGGCACTTCATAGAAGTGCTGATCAATGGTAGTGGCGTCATGCACCTCAGCCACTTTAACGCTGACAGGATCCATCATGACGCCGCGCGTCATGGCCGCCAAGCCACCGGACTCCTGTTGATCAGGGAAGGTAGCGCTAAATAGCAGCGTCTGGCGATCCGCCGGGGTTTCCGCAATGATCGCATCCAATGATGCTTGAAAGCCCATATCGAGCATGCGATCCGCCTCATCCAGCACAAGTGTGCTTAGCGAACCCAGCGTCAACGAACCTTTACGCAGATGCTCTTCAATACGCCCCGGGGTACCAACAACAATATGCGCGCCATGCTCAAGCGAGCCTAACTGTGGCCCAAACGGCGCTCCGCCACACAGTGTTAATACTTTAACGTTAGCCATGGCCCGCGCCAAACGGCGCAGCTCTTCGGCTACCTGATCAGCAAGCTCACGAGTGGGGCAAAGTACCAGCCCCTGTACAGAAAATACTTCAACCCGTAGTTCAGCGAGTAGCGCCAAACCAAACGCCGCTGTTTTGCCCGAGCCTGTTTTGGCCTGTGCCAGCACATCCCGCCCGGCCAGCATAGGCGGCAGGCTTTGCGCCTGAACAGGCGTCATCTGGTGATAACCCAGCGACTCAAGGTTAGTAAGCAGCGTGGCCGGTAAGGCGAGCGACGAGAAGGAGGCGTCTGACACAATAAAACCTGCAGGGCCGTTTAACGGCCAGTAAAAGAGGTAACTAATACGGATACACTTTAATGTGAAGCACCATACCAGAAAGTGCCTGCCCCTGCGTGCATCTCATACCGCCAGTGGCGCAAGCTCAGCCTTACAAAGGGTTGCCAGGTCATTGGGCGCCAGCTCAATTTCAAGCCCGCGCCGCCCGGCGCTGACAAAAATAGTGGCAAAGCCCGCAGCCGACGCATCAATATAGGTTGCCAGGCGTTTTTTCTGCCCCAAGGGGCTTACCCCACCCAACACGTAACCAGTGGCACGCTCGACCTCGGCAGGCACCCCCATGACGGCTTTTTTAGCCCCAGCGGCCTTGGCAATCTGCTTTAGGCCCAACTGATGAGTGACCGGCACGATCCCCACAGCAAGCGTCTTGCCGTCCAGCGTTACTACCAGGGTCTTGAATACTTGCTCGACGGCCACCCCCAGTTTTTCAGCGGCTTCCAAGCCGTAAGACTCCGCCGCTACATCGTGCTGATACTCATGAATTTCAAACGGTATACCCGCTTTTTTGGCCGTATTAATGGCTGGTGTCATGACGCTCTCTTGATGTTTAGTAAAGTTGGGCAGCCCTTGTGGCGCGCTCTGGAAAGCCTATTCCTGCCTGCTACGCTAAATAGCGTAAGCGCTAAAGGGAAGTCAACCTAAAGGAGCCTTAATTATGCCAGCCACATCGAAAGCCCAGCAAAAAGCCGCAGGCGCTGCCCTTTCCGCCAAACGTGGAGAAATCAAGCCCAGTGAGCTTTATGATGCTTCCAGGGATATGTACAACTCAATGAGCGAAGAGGAGCTTGAGGAGATGGCAAGCACCGAGCGCAAAGGCAAACCAGAGAAGAAAGACGATTAACTGCGCTTGTAGTGCTCCGCTTTTACATCATAACGCCCGCTTCATTAAGCAGGCGTTATGATGAACACTAACGAAAGTGACAGTGCTATTCCCCCCGGTTTACGTGGCCACCAGGGTAATGCTGGTGACGGGGCGCAAATTACGCTGCAAGCAGTGCTGCTCAACGCTCTCCACAATCTCTTCAGCATCATCGATCTGCTGCTTGTCGAGCTGGATATCCACCATCAGAAAACTGCCCACCTGCGCCAGGCGCACATCGTCACTGGCGATATCAAAACCGGCGACCTCTTCCACCATGTCCTGGCGAATGCTGCCCATGGGTTCGCCAAACATCAGTTCGCGAAGCGCTCCACGCACCATGCGGATAGGCATGGGTAAAAAGTAGCCTGCAATGACCAGCACCATTACCGGGTCTGCCAACCGCGCATAACTTGCCCAGGGCGTTAACGTGAGCCCCCAGGTAAGTGCAAAACCAAGCATTACCGCCGCGCTTAACCAGGTATCCATTTGCCACTGACGCAGCTCAGCCGCCAATAAGGAGGAGCGAGCAATACGGGCATAGCGCTTTAGCCACCACCAGGTCAACAAACAGCCGCTCACGTTAGCAACACCAAATAACAAGGCCAAATCAAGTGTCACCAAGCGTCCGCCCTGCGCCAGGCTCCACACGGCTGACACTAAAGAGAACAGACACACCAGCGCAATCACCACGCCTTTGAGCAGCACCGCTAGCGGCTCTACCGTTAGCCGCCCAAAGGGGTAGTGATCATCCGCGGGTTTGCGGGCATGCTGTAACGCAAGCAGTGAGAGCGAAGCGAGAACAAGGCTTAACAGTGAATATCCACTATCGAATAAAATCGTGATAGAGCCACTGGCTAATCCCAGGACCAAGCCAGACAGCGCAAAAAAGCTTGCTGAAATAGCTGAAAATCTTAGCGCACGGCGCTCAGCAATAAAGGGGGTCACGCAGAAAACTCCATTCTGATTTAGCAGGATTGTAGGAAATCGTGCTGCATGGTAAAGGGTGTACTAACGTTTAACGAATCACTCAGCGCTAAAAAAAATAGCACTCAACCACGAGACTCCGTATGCGAGCTGAACAAGTCCAGGCGTTTGTTGAAGTTACTGAGCACGGCTCCTTTGCCGCCGCTGCACGGCAGTCAGGTATAAAGCGCGGTACGCTAAGTGCGGCGGTCCATGCGCTGGAAGATAGCCTGGGGGTGGCACTCTTTGAACGCTCGGGAAATAGCCTGACACTAACCGCCGTAGGTGAAAGCGTACTCCCCGACTGTTACCGGCTACTGACAAGTGCCAGCCGAATCAAAAAGCACTGCCACCAACATCTGCAAGGGGTCGAAAACCAGCTGTGCATTGCCCGCGATGATGCGCTTCCCGAGCGGTTCTGGCACCAGGTCATGCACGATTTAAAGCAGCAGTTCCCGCTGACCGCTGTATCGGTTTATCTTGTTCCACCCCAGGAGCACAGCCAATTTATTCTGCGCCAAACTGTCGATATTGCGTTTGGGCTTTATACCGCCGAAGGCGTTGCCACCCATGCAGCCAACCTGGCACCTGTAAGTATGCGCTTAGTGGCCTCTCCACAGCACCCACTGAGTCGGCTTCCCAGCGTCAATCGCGATGATCTCGCCCAATACACGCAAGTCTGCTTAACCCACATTCAGGACGACAAACTGGTCAGCGAGGCGCTGTTTTCCGCTAACTACCTGGGATTCACCATGTTTGAGGTGATCCGAGATGCGGTAATAAACGGCACGGGATGGGCACTACTTCCCCACCCGCTGGTTAAAGAAGCATTGGAAAGTGATCAGCTCTACTCACTGAATCACGACCTTGCCCTGGAAAGCCACTATTACCGCTATGTAGAGAGTGAAAACCTGGGCGTAGTGGCCACCGCACTCCTTAACAAAGTGGCGCGTTTTCTAGGCAATTCGCAGTAGTGGTCACTTCGCTAAAATGTAGGAGTGGTCACTTCGGTGAAATATAGCAGTGGAAAAAAGTGCAATATCCTTCCACGCTATAAAAAAGTGCCTCACAAGGAGATTGAAAGACACGCCAGAGGAACGACACAGGCAAGTGTCATCTAGGCGTAAGATGTAGCTGCCAGTGTCGATGTTGCCGTCAACCAAGGAGCTATCGCCCGATGGTAAGACTCGATAAGAAAGCGACAAGGCTTTATGTCCTGGACACCAATGTCCTAATCCATGACCCCACAGCGCTCTACCACTTTGAAGAGCATGACGTGGTTATCCCCATGACGGTTCTTGAGGAACTGGATAAGCATAAAAACGGAATTCGTGAGATTGCCCGTACGGCACGTCAAGTTAGCCGTACGCTCTCTGACCTTACCAACCAGGTTACTTTTGACGAGATTCAACGCGGCATCCCCATCCCACGTATTAGCGGCGAATCTGGACGCCTGCACTTTCTCTGCTTCAACGATTTAAAGCCCTTCGACTCGATGGACGACAGTCCGGATAACCGTATTCTGGCGGAAACCTGTCGGCTACGCGATGAGCGCCCCGATGCCTCGGTCATTCTAATTACCAAAGATATCAACCTGCGCGTAAAGGCGGCCGCGCTAAAAGTCCCTGTGGAGGATTACTTTAACGATCGGGCATTCTCAGACAGCGATGCCATGATTGAGGGTGCCCAGGTGTACGCATCGGCGGGACACAACGGCGGGGCACTTTGGGAAGCGCTGAATGTTGATGTCAGCGTTGAGCGGGTGGAGCATCAAACGTTTTATCAATTAAGTGGCGACATGCCCCGTCACTGGCACTTGGGAATGCTTGTCTCCGACAGCGAGAATGGCGCTGAGTTTGAGGCCATTATTCGTGAGCTGTCGCCCTCATCAGCGCGGTTACAGCTGTTGACCAACTACCGCCACCACGCTGGAGTGTGGGGCGTTCACGCCCATGATAGCCGTCAAAACTTTACCCTTAACCTGCTGATGGACCCGGACATTGATCTGGTCACCATTGCCGGTAACGCGGGCACGGGTAAGACCTTTATGACGCTGGCCGCCGCTTTCCAGCAAACCCTGGATGCCAAGCAGTTTGAGCGCATCGTGTTTACCCGCGCACCTATTCCAATGGGCGAGGACATTGGTTTTTTACCCGGCACCGAGGAGGAGAAGATGTCGCCGTGGATGGGTGCCTTCCACGACAATATGGATAACCTGCTGCGCAATGACGAAGGAGAGTCGACCTGGGATAATGGCGCAACACGGCAACTGATTGGCTCACGCGTGCAAATTCGCTCGCCAGGCTTTATGCGAGGGCGCACCTTAAACGACACCTTTTTGATTATCGACGAGGCACAAAACTTTACACCCAAACAGCTTAAATCACTGGTTACCCGTGCCGGACGTAATACCAAAATTGTCTGTTTAGGCAACGTGGGGCAAATCGATACGCCCTATCTAACCGCCAATACCTGTGGCATGGCGGCCGTGGTTGAGCGCTTCCGTGACTGGCCACACGCCGGGCATATTACCCTCAAAAGCGTTGAGCGTTCGCGCCTGGCGCTGGCGGCTGAAGAGCTTTTGTAAAAAGGCTGTTCTAAAAAGGGCTCTTACCGCAAGGGTAACCGCCTAATACGTAAACGTACGGTAAAACCGCCAGCTCGCTACTGGCGGTTTTTTTCTTTATCCCCGTTCCAAGGGTTTTCAACCCCCAGCGTATCGGCGGCAAAGGCTTCGCGCTCACCTAATGGGCGCTCTTCACCAATAGTGGTGTCTTTATAGGTCTGGCGCTCCATTTCACTGTTCACTTCTGCACCTAGCAGTACCACAAACGCAGACAGCCAAAACCACATCATCAGTACAACCACGGCGCCCAGTGACCCATAAAGCTCACTGAAGCTTGAAAAGTAGCGGACATAAAGTGAAAGCCCGCCTGACCCAAGTAACCATAAGGTGGTCGCCAGCAGCGTGCCATAGCTTAACCAGCGCCATTGCGCGGCACGCCGATAAGGCGCAAACCGGTACAACAGGGCAATTAAAAAGCTCATGATGATCAACAAGGCAGGCCAACGCAGCCACTTAAGTACTTGATCGAAAGGATCATCCACCGCTAAGGCATCGACCAACACAGGCACAATCGCAATAAAGCCAAGCGATACCAAGGTCATGCCAATCAGGCCAAACGTCAGTAGCACCAACACAACACCGCGAAGAAAGAAGTTACGCCGCTCCTTTTCGCCATAAACCACATTCAGCCCCACCACGAGCACTCCCACGCTTTTGGAAGCGATATACATGGCGACCAATAGCCCTAAAAGCACCGCCATTACGTTGCCAGATTCGGCACTCTCAACCACTGTCTGGGTCTGCTGGTCAATAAGGCTTGCCGCATCCGGGGGCATAAAACGGCTTAGCTCATAAAGCTGCCGCCCTGCTTCCACCGGGTCAAACAGTAACCCCCACAGCGATATTACCGCTGCAATGGTAGGAAATAGTGCCAGCAAAGCGTAAAACGCGACACCAGCCGCCAACATGGTAAGGCGGTCACGCTTAGCGGCGCGCAACACCCGCCATACAACATCAAACCACCCATAACGTGGAATCTCATCGGGCTTTTTGGCACGTCTCCCTCGGTGGTTCTGTGAACTCTCGTGGCTCATGGCGCCCCTTCCCAGATTAATAACAGTGCCAAAACAATGGCTAACGCCATCATCAAGCCGCTCGTATGGTGGCGCATCCAGCTTTCCATGGCCGTTAGTTGAGTTAAGCGCGCCATCATCCGTTTTTCAATGGCCAGAGCAATACCCACAGATGCTGCTTTAACATCGCCACACCACTGCCCAGCAGAGCGAACCCCTACCAAGGCATTTTGAACGAGCCACGCATAAGGCCACCATAAGTCGCCTGCAGGCGGGGGGCATATACGCCAATGGCGCGTTAACCACCATCCCGCCCACGTTAACACGATGCCTACGGGCAGTGGCCACATCAGGCTAAACCACTCTTTCAACGGGGGGATTTCCGCACTCCCTTGAGGAAGCGGTAGCCATATCGGCGTCACAAGAGCGGCAGTTAATGCAGCAAGCCAAGCACCCCACTGACCAGGATGGCTGCCACCGGTGCTGCGCTGCTGCCACTGCCGCCAGAGACTGACACTCACCAACGCAGAGGTGCCAATTGCCGCCCAGGTTAACAGCGCGACCAGTTGCTCATGATGCATCTCATACAGCGCGCTTTTGACGCCCCACTTGCTGACGAGCCCAGCGCCAAAGGAGCCGGTAAGCGACAAGGCAGGCAGCGCCAGCAGCACCCAGACAAGCGCCAACGGCCACCGAGGTAAATGCTCACTAACACTGGTCCCCATAAATAGCGCGCCTTTGGCCAGCGCGTGGTGAGCCGCAAAGAGGACCACGCCCGGCAGCAACAAGGGCCACACCTCGGGTGCAGCCAATCCCATAGCGACCATGGCGGTCAGCATGCCCATTTGGCTGATGCTGGAGTAAGCTAATACGGCCTTGGGATGCCTCTGCCACACCCCATACAGCGCCGCGCCAAAGGCAGCGGCCAAACCAGCGATCACCATGATGTCGCCAAGCCGGGTGAGCGCACCGGAAAGCGAGGTTTCCCCCAAGGGTAATACGTAGATCCAGCCAAGCAGTCCGGCCTTGATCATCGCGCCGCTTAGCACCGCGCTGGCCGGAGCGGGGGCCGCCGGATGCGCAAGCGGTAGCCACACGTGTAAGCCGATAACGCCAGCCTTCACGCCCAGCCCAAGCCATAGCAAGCACGCCATTAAGGCACCATACTCAGCCGTGGCGATCCCCTCACGTACGCCTGCCAGCAGTACGGTTTCCGCACTACCGGCCGCCCACAGCAAGCCTCCAAGAAGCAATCCTTCGCCGACCACCGCGAGAATCAAATAGGCCCTCGCCCCCAGCTTCGCATCCGGCGTACCGTTATGTACGACTAGGCCATAGGCGGCAAATGTCATCAGCGCAAAGCCCAGGTAAAAAGTGGCGATATCCTGGGCGATAATCAGAAGTACGTTACCGACAAACGTTAATGGCCATAACAGAGCCAAGCGCAACAACCGGCGCTCAGCGGCACTGTCGCCCGCTTGGGCGCTGGCCTGCTCCTTGGCAAAATATCCACGCGCATGAATCGCTACAAAACACCAAAGCAGCGCGGTGAAAGCAAGCCAAGGGCGGCTCAGTGCGTTAAGCGACCAGTGCCCGCCCAGCATCCAGGCATCTATCACCCACTGGGCTTCCCCCATATACGCCAACAGTAGTGCCGGCCATGCCGCACTGAGCCAGACCCACGAGAAGTAGCAGCGCTGAGCAGCAGGTGTACGATAAGCCTTCCATACGCCCATCAACGACACGCAGACCGGCCAGCAAAGTGTTATCACCAAGAGTAGCGTTATCATTGCAGGTACTCCCCCTCGGCTACACGCGTTGCCCAATCCAGTGGGCTAAACGGCAACCCGGCAAGTGCGCCAGCAGCAATACTGAGAACGGCGGTAAACACCGCAGGCCAGAGCAGCCAGCCGTGAGTTTCCAAACGTCCAAGACGCTGATCTTTTGGCCAGTTTCCATTGCCATGGGCAGGGCCAACACGAAACCAAAGACGATGCACGATCGGCAGAAAATAGAGGGCATTTAGCGCACTGCTTGACACCAACACGGCGACAACCCAATACATGTCGGCCTGAATGGCGCCAATTCCCAAATACCATTTAGTGATAAATCCGGCCACAGGCGGTAGACCAATCATGCCAAAGGCGCCCACCGTAAAGGCCAGGCTGGTGAGTGGCATACGCTTACCCGCTCCATCCATCTCATCAATGCGGTGGATGCCCAGCTCTTCTGCATAAATACCCGCACAGAAAAATAGCGTTACCTTCATGATCCCTTGGTGCAGTAGGTGAGCAAGCGCGCCAATGGTGCCAAAAGGACCCACCAGGCTAACCCCAAGTACGATATACGACACTTGGCTGATGGTTGAAAAGGCCAGTCGCGGCTTTAACTCCTGCTGCGCGATGGCACGTATTGAGCCGTATATAATAGTGATCGAGGCCGCCACTGCTAATACCGTCGTAACCCCAAGCTCTACGCTTAGCTCAATGCCATACAGGTCGTAAATAATTCGCAAAATGCCAAAGGCACCGGCTTTTACCACCGCCACTGCGTGCAATAGTGCGCTTACCGGTGCCGGTGCGACCATGGCCCTGGGCAACCAGCCATGCAGCGGCACCATCGCAGCCTTAACGGCAAACCCGCCCACCAGAAGCGCAAATATAAACGTTAGCAGGCTGCGGTGGTTTACTAAGTAGCCTTCTAGACCGCGCTCGGAGGCGAACGAATGGTCGCTCGTTAAACTATATAAAAGCACCGTACCCAACAGCAGTACTACGCCTGCGGTCAGGGTGTAACGTAGATAAATTCGCCCAGCATTTAAGGCTTTATCAGTGCCCGAATGGACCACCAACGGATAGGTGGACAGCGTCAGCATTTCGTAGAAAATCAGAAAGGTAAACAAGTTACCGGCCAGCGCAATACCCAGCGTACTGGCAACACATAAGCTGAAAAACCCAAAAAAGCGCTTACGGTTCGCGGTTCCTTCCAGATAACCAATGGCGTAAATCGTAGTGCATAGCCATAAGAGCGACGAGAGCCCGGCAAACATGACGCCCAACGCGTCAGCACGCAGTACAAAGTCGATATTACCGACCACCTGAAAGCTGAACACGGCCTCCTCGCCACGTGCTACGAGCGTTACCATTAGCGCCACTAGGCTGATTTTGATGACCGCCGCCAGCAGGTTGATACTGGTACGCATCCGCCTGGATGCTTCAGGCAGTACAAAAATAATCACCGCAGCCAGTAGCGATGCGGCCAACGCAGTCAAGGGTAGCCAAGCGACATTCATGCGTTATCTCCATGAAGAAGCTCAAGCGGAAAGTGCGCTAAAAGTCCTAACGCTAATGCCGCCATGGCTAAGCAAAGCGCAATCGCATCCATACCCGGAGCAAGCGGCTGAAAACGGTGGCGCGGGGCCTCCTCCAGGAACGAATAGCGGAAAAAGCGAAAAATATAGGCGGCGGTTAACAGTGTACCTATAAGCAATACTGCCACTGCCAGCCACTGGTGGGAGAGCACCATGGCTTGCAGGAGCAGCCATTTAGCCGTAAAGCCCGCGCTTGGCGGCAGCCCCATTAAAGTTACCGACGCAATTCCAAAAACCAACAGTGAAAGTGGTAGGCGGCGGCTGGTGCCAGCAAGCCCCTTTAGGGTGGTTTCACCGGTGGCCATCATCAAATTACCGGCGGCTAAAAACATCGCGGCTTTCGCTAGCGCATGGCCTATTAACTGCAACCAGAACCCTTCCCACGCCAGCGCCTTTACTACTGACGCTACATTGGGGCCTAGCAATAAGGGGAACACCACCATCAAGTAGCCCAACTGCGCCACGGTTGATGAAGCCACCACTGTTTTGAGCGTTTCAGCACGCCAGGCAATTAAGCCACCCCATATAATGGCCAACATGCCCAGCCAGGCGATTAATCGCGGCGCCCAAAAGGTGTCCGGTAATAAAAGACTCCACAGCTGAAGCAGCACGAATAGCGATGCTTTAACCACCAGCCCAGCATGCAATACGCTCACAGGCGTCCAGGCGCTGGAATGCACCGGAGAAAGCCAGGCATGAAGCGGAAAGAGAGCAGCTTTCAGGGCAAGCCCTGCCCCTATTAGCGCCGCGGCGATCCAGACAATCGGCCCTGGCTCAATAACCTGCGCAAGCCCGACCAAATCAAGCCGCCCCCAAGTGCCCAACAGCAGCGCGACGCCCAGTAAATAGGCAAGCGACCCCACCAGCGTAAGCAACAGATACCGCATACCGGCCAACAACGCCGTGGCCTTACCTGAAAGCAGCAACATGCCTACTGCAGCCAACCCCATGGCTTCCAGCGCAAGGTAGAGCGTGATCAAGTCAGTGGCCAGCCAAATCAACGAAAGCGCGCTGACCATAACGCCCATCAACGGCCATATCCAACGGGCCAACGGTTCGGGTGCCGAAAGCCGCAGCGAGCCTGGGGTATAAAGCGCCGCTGCCGCTGCCAGCCACTGCGTTATCAGTAACATCAGCACGCTTACCCCGTTTAAGCGCAGCGCAACATTAATCCCCCAGGCTTCCCAGCCCCAGTGCAGTAGCCCTACTTGCTGGTAGTCGATCAATAACGATAGCCCGGCGGCCAATACAGGAACGCATGCCAACGCGATAGGCCACATCCGCTTAGGTGGCCAGAGTGCGGCTAGCCCACCGAAGACAAGCGGCAAACACACGGCGGCAGCCAATGCCCAATGGCTGGTCAAAAGCGGCTCGAATGTACTGTCTGTCAGGCCAAATCGCTCTATCATTTAGCCTTCTCCCCAAGCCCGTCATCCTCTAACAGGGCCTCTTGCCCTTCAAGCTGGTAAAGCTTTCGGATCACTAATGCCCCCAGCAGTGATCCGATCCAAGCTATCACTAGGCCCACTATAACCAGCGCCTGCCCTTGGGGAATTGCGCCTGCAACCCCGGCCAAGAGCAGAAACACACCCGACCCCAGCACGTTAAAGGCAAGCAAACGGCGCAATAAATGGCGCTGCCAGGCAAAAGCGCCCATTGCTGTGGCCACCACCGCCACTCCGGCCAACACCAGGGGGTGCTTTGCAGGCGAGTAAGCCATTTCAGGTAGCACAAGGAAAATGGCAGCTCCGACCATCAAACACCAGGCAAGCGCTAACACAATGCGCATGACTCTATGCGTTAGTGGCGGCTCAAAATGATCGTAACGGGGTAATTTAGAAGCGCTGGAGGGAAAGATACCTAACGCGTAAAAAAAGCAGGCAACAGTTAATACCGTGCCCAATAGCCCTTCGACAGCCGCTAACCAGGGCATCCCCAGGGTTAGCCAGGCAAGCGCCATTGTGAGCGTAAAGGCAAAAAAGGCGCGACACGCACGCACCAAATGGCGGTCAAATAGGCAAATCAGCGCTGCTATCAAAAGACACAGCGCTAATACAGCCTCGATGAGGTCGACAGACGAGATTACTGCCATTGCTATCCTTGCAGCGGCTTATAGACAAATTACTTTGCCTATCTTTTGATCACTTGTCGATGTAAGGATTACTTCAGAAGAGTGCTCAACCACTGACCAATATCGCCCACTTGCTGAGGGCAAAGTGCGTGAGCCATAGGATACTGGCGATAGTTGGCGGTGTAGCCTTGGGCTTTTAAACGCTCAAACCCAGCCCGTCCCAAACTCTCTGCCACGATAGGGTCCATATTACCGTGATGCACCTCAATCGGAATTGCCTTGTTAGCGTCACTCAATTCGATACTGTCTGCTGTGGCAAAGTAGGTCGACATTGCCAGCAACCCACCTAACGGCAACGGAAAAGATAACGCCGCCTGATAAGCCACCGCGCCCCCCTGAGAGAACCCTGCCACGATAATCCGCTGGCTATCGATACCGTGATCAATCTGTTCCTGTATCAGCGCCTGAATACGCTTGGCAGAGCATTTCAGCTGTACTTCATCAACACGGCGCCCGAGGTCCATCGCCAGAATGTCGTACCAGGCGGGCATCACCATGCCGCCGTTAACGGTCACCGGCAGCCGTGGCGCGTGCGGCATAATAAACCGTACGTGGGCGTCTTCAGGAAGGTTAAGCGCGGGCACCAGAGGCTCGAAGTCATGCCCATCGGCACCTAAGCCATGAATGATAAACACACAGGCATCGGCAGGTTGACCGTTTTTCGGTTCAATAATCAGTTCGCCTGGGTCCGTCATGATATTTATCCTTACTTAATTAAAAAAGCACGCGATTAGGGCGCTTGAACGGTTAGCGCAAGCGGCGATGAAACATTAACAGACCCTAACGTAAACCGGCATTCACAGCGAGTGATTACGCTTAAAAGGGCCACACATGAGGAATCAATATGAGTGCGATGGCCCCGGTTAGCACGTTTAGGCCACCGCCTACGCGCATAAAATCACTAATACGATAACCGCCGGGGCCATACACCATTAAGTTGGTTTGATAGCCAATAGGCGTTAAAAAGCTGGCCGAAGCGGCAAACATTATTGCAATCACATAAGGCATTGAGCTTACGCCAAGGCTCTCGGCGGCGGCCATGACGACCGGAAAAATAATCACCGCCGCACCGTTATTAGTGACAAGCTCGGTTAGCAGCGCCACAACGCAGTACGTACCTATCAAGAGCAGCCAAGGGTTACTGCCTACGACATGCAGTATGCCGCCGGCAATAGCATCTGCGGCGCCCGAACTCTGCAGCGCGGCTCCTACGCCAAACGAGGCAGCAATCGTCAAAAGCACTTGGCTATCCAGCCCGCGCCGGGCAGCTTCAACCGAACAGCAGCCACTTAACAGCGCCAGTGCAGCGCCCAGCATCGCGGCATTTAGCATGCTCAAAACGCCGAATGCGGCCAGCAATACTGCCCCCAGCAGAATCCCCCAGGCGAGCGGCGCTTTTTCATGAACAGGCCGCGCAGAGCCGTTTAGCTCACTGATCAAGAGAAAGTCTTTTGACTGACGGTGGCGTTCAATAAACGGAGGACGCGCTTCCAGTAGCAGCACATCAGCGGGCTGCAGGCGTACCTGCCCCAGATTGCCGGTGACACGCTCACCGCCTCGGCAGATAGCCAGTACGGCCGCACCATAAAGCGTCCTAAAGCGGCCGTCTCGAATGCGCTGGCCAATGAACTGGCACTGGTTCGACACTACGGCTTCGACCAAGCGGCGCTCTTTGAACTCTTTTTCAAGGCTGGAGGTATGATCGTGCGAGGGTATTAATCCACGAATTTGCTGTAGTTCGACAGCGGCATCGCTGGTGCCCACAAACACCAACCGGTCACCACCCTTTAACTGTTCACCAGGCCCCACAACACTCACAACGTTACCGTCACGCTCGATCTCAACCAGGAACAGCTCTTGCAAGTGGCGCAGCCCGGCCTCCTCCACCGTTCGATTAACCAGAACGCCTTCCCGATCGATCTCCATCTCAATGGTAAATTCACGCGGGTTAGCGAACGCATTGGCCAACCCCTCGCGGGCAGGTAACAGGCGCGGCCCAAGAATCACCAGATAGGCAAGCCCTACCACGGCGACCGGCACACCCACCCAGGCAAGGTCAAACAGGCCCATGGTCACATTGGGATAACGCTCCGTCAGCAGCCCATACACCACCAGGTTGGTGCTGCTGCCAAACAAGGTAATCGTACCGCCAAGAATGGAGGCGAAGCTTAACGGCATCAGCAGCCGCTGAGGGGAGCGTCGCAGCCGCCGACTCCAGCTCATAACCGCCGGTATATAGGTAGCTACTACAGGGGTGTTATTTAAAAAAGCACTTAAAGAGGCCACCGGTAACAGTAACCGCACCAAAGCACCCCGCTCGGTTTTAGGGCGCCCCAATACATAGCGAATAATAAGATCGATACCGCCCGTTTCACGGATGCTAGCCACCAGCACGTACATAAAAGCGACCGTAAATAGCCCACTGTTGGAAAAGCCGCTTAACGCCTGAGCTGGCTCAATAACGCCCAGGGTCATCAGTACAATGACAGCGCCAAGCAAAATGATGTCGGGCCCTAACCTCGAGACGGTCATTAGCGGGAAGATGGTGGCAACCACCGCTATCGCAATCCATGCATCCAGTGTCATAACGCGACATTCCTAACAAAAGTAATGCGCTATTGTGACCTCAACCACATATTCTAAAAAGTTATTTTTAGAAACATTTAAATACCAAAATAGAATAAGAAAATTCACACACAAAAAACCCCGCTCGTGAGCGTAATGCTATTCGGTTAAGGTTTGCCGATGACCGAACAGCATTACCGCTTCGGCGGGGTCTTCCTATCTCAAGCCCTTGAGAATAAATAAGCGCCCTAGTAGGCAGTAGGCGATATATCCATGGTGCCACTGGAATCGATCGAAATACGGTATCGCGTTTCTTCATTCTCTCGCGCCAAGAATTCAGCCTCCTTCAGCCCTCCGCCGCAAGCGCCCCCTGAAAGGCATGCAGTCGATCATTGGGGACGCGCTTAGCGGCATCTGACGATATGGGCGTTCTAACCAATCTTAGCTTTAAGGGGGGGGAGGGGAAGGCGGCGCTAGCCTGCTGGAATCAAGCTTTACTCCCAAATCGGGAGGCGCTACAATATCCCATATTGGGAGGTGGCATGAGAGTCATAGCAAAGCGTACGCTGAAAGAGTTTTGGGAGCAGGGCTATGGCGATGCCGAAACCCCGCTGACCGAGTGGTATAACATGATGCTAAAGGCATCTTGGGAAACACCACAGCAACTAAAGGCTGATATTAGAACAGCCAGCATCCTTAAAGGTGGGCGCGCTGTTTTCAATATCGGCGGCAATAAGTACCGGGTAATCCTATCCATTCGTTATGAGCAGCAAATTGCCTGGGTTCGATTCGTCGGCACCCATGCTCAGTACGATAAAATTGATGCGGAGACAATATGATGAACATTCAGCCCATCCGTAATGATAGCGACCTTGATCGCGCTTTCGCTCGCCTAGAAGAGCTTTGGAGTGCCGCGCCGGACTCTCCTGAAGCCGATGAAATTGAAGTGCTTTCCATCCTTATTGAGAAGTACGAGGATAAGCACTATCCCATTGGCCCGTCCGACCCCATCGAAGCTATCAAATTTCGCATGGAGCAACAGGGGCTAACGCAGCGCGACCTTGAGGCTTATATCGGTCCTAGTGGCCGCGTCTCTGAGGTATTGAACCGTAAGCGCAAGCTAAGCCTGGGCATGATAAAAAGACTTCATGACGGCCTGAAAATCCCTTACGACAGCCTTATGAATCAGGTCGCCTAACCACCAGACCCCGCTTCAGCGGGGTTGAATCCTTCCTGCCCATCAAAAGACTCTAACCGCAATGTCTGCTGTATCTGATTTGCTCGGTAGTGGCATCTGTGACGCTTCTAGCTGGGAAGTGGATAGCAAAAAGCCCCGGCGCTAGGCTCGTAATGCTGTTCACTTAAGCGGCGCCGCCTTGCGATTTACTGGATAGCGGGTTTTGGATATTTTTACCGTCCTCGGCCTTGATGGTCGAGGACGGTCATCCAGAAAGGTGAAGAGCAGACTCTATCCATTCGACAGGGATATGCTGGGCAAAGGTGCTGAGGCCAGTGAAGGAATGTAGCTCATCAATATCGAGCAATGTCTGTTGAATAGGCACAAAAAAATCCGGTATCCAATGAAGAATACCGGATTTTCTTAGAGCCTTCGGTCATCGTTAACCGAACGGCATTACGCTCACGAGCGTTTTTTCAGCTTACTAACGCCTGGCGCTAGCAGCGAACATCAAATGCTGAGAATTAACCCAGAACTTTGATGTTGGAAGCCTGAAGGCCTTTCTTACCCTGAGTGACGTCGAAGGAAACCTTCTGGCCGTCTTGCAGAGTTTTGAAACCGTCAGCTTGAATTTCAGAGAAATGCGCGAACAGGTCGTCGCCATTGTCGTCCGGAGAAATGAAGCCGAAACCTTTAGTGTCGTTAAACCACTTAACGGTACCAGTTGCCATGATCGAAATCCTCGATGTAGCTTAATGTAAAGCCGGGAAATACCCGAATTGCAGTGGGTAGAACAAGAAACTTTCACCAGACTCACGCTTAGGCGTTCGATACTGCTGACAACGTTCGACTTGCTAACCAACTGCGTTTAAGAATGCGCCTAACCAGGTCACACGTCAACACTATGCTTAAAAAAAAAGTTAATGCAACACATTTTCCTCTAAAATCCATTTAGCCGCTTTTTCTGCAATCATTAACGTGGGCGAGTTTGTATTACCGCTGGTGATGGTGGGCATTATCCCCGCATCCGCAATGCGTAACCCCTTGACGCCCAGCACTCGTAATTTAGCATCCACAACGGCCATCGGATCATCAGCACAACCCATCCGTGTTGTGCCTACTGGATGAAAAATGGTGGTACCTATGTCGCCTGCCAAGCGCGTTAGCTCGTCATCACTTTGATACTCAAGCCCCGGTTTAACCTCCTCGGGAGCATATTTGGAAAAAGCCGCTTGCGCTGCAATGTGCCGAGTAACGCGCAGTGAATCAGCGGCCACCTTTCGATCCTCGTGGGTGCTTAAATAGTTGGGCGAAATAGCCGGAGCATCAGCTGGATTGGAGCTTTTCAGGCGGACTGTTCCGCGACTGCTCGGATTTAAGTTGCATACGCTGGCGGTAATGGCCGGATAAGGATGTAGCGGCTGCCCAAATGCCTCAAGGCTTAATGGCTGAACGTGATACTGAATATTAGCGTGCTCATACTCGTTAGAACTGCGCGTAAAGGCGCCAAGTTGTGAAGGTGCCATGCTCATGGGGCCGGTGCGCTTGCACAGATACTCCCAGCCAATGCCTGCTTTACCCAGCAAAGTGCCTGCTACTGCATTGAGCGTTTTTGCATTGGTGACACGATACACTGAGCGGATCTGAAGATGATCTTGCAGGTTCTCGCCTACACCCGGCAGGTCATGCACTACCTCAATGGCGTGCTCTTCAAGATGTGCTTTAGGCCCAATACCCGATAACTGCAAAAGATGCGGCGAGCCAATGGCACCGGCACATAAAATTACTTCTTTGCTGGCGCGGGCGTTCAGATTTTTCCCGCGCTGGATAACGTCTACTCCGTTACAGCGTGGGCTGCCCTGATCATCTTCAAAGCAGAGCCGATTCACCTGGGTAGAGTGCCAAAGCGTCAGGTTGTTACGTTTAAGCGCGGGATGTAAAAACGCCTTGGCGGTGTTCCAGCGCCAGCCACTACGCTGGTTGACTTCAAAGTAAGCAACGCCTTCATTATTGCCACGGTTAAAATCCTCGGTGCGGGGAATGCCGGCCTGCACGGCCGCCTCGGCGAAGTCGTCCAACACTTCCCACTTCAAGCGCTGCTTTTCAACCCGCCACTCACCGCTATCGCCGTGAAACTCGCGCTGCTCGGCATCCGCATCGCCTCCTTCATCCAGCCGGTAGTGGCTTTCATGCTGCATAAAGTCCGGCAGGCAGTTCTCCCACCGCCACGCCTCATCACCCACGACTTCTGCCCAGTGATTGTAATCGCGCGCCTGGCCGCGCATATAAATCATGCCGTTGATACTCGAACAGCCGCCCAGGGTTTTACCCCTCGGGTAAATCAGCGAACGGCCGTTCAGGCCTTGTTCTGGCTCGGTGCGAAACAGCCAATCGGTGCGCGGGTTATTAATGCAGTACAGATACCCCACCGGAATATGAATCCAGTGATAGTTATCGCGCCCACCCGCTTCGATTAGAAGCACCCGATTATTCGGATCGGCGCTTAACCGGTTGGCCATCAGGCAGCCTGCGGTGCCTGCACCTATCACAATGTAGTCAAATGCCAAGGTTTGTTGTTGTGTCATTTGCCTTGCTCCGCATCGACTTATTTGGCCGTCGGCATCACAAACTCAGCCCCGTTATCAATCGAGTCTGACCAGCGCTGCATAATTGACTTCTGCCTGGTATAAAAACGTACGCCCTCCTCACCGTAGGCGTGGGTATCGCCGAACAGTGAACGCTTCCAACCGCCAAAGCCGTGCCACGCCATCGGCACCGGGATAGGCACATTGATACCGACCATGCCAACCTGAATACGGCGCCCGAACTCTCTTGCCACGCTGCCGCTTTCGGTAAAGCAGCTGACGCCGTTACCGAATTCATGGTCGTTGATTAACTGAATGGCCGTCGCGACATCCGGCACGCGTACGCACACCAACACCGGGCCAAAGATCTCTTCTTTATAGATCGTCATTTCCGGCGTGACGTGGTCGAAAAGCGTGCCGCCCATCCAGAAGCCGTCGGCACAGTCACTACCCACCTGGGTAGTATCAAACTCACGGCCATCCACGATCAGTTTCGCACCTTCAGACACGCCTTTTTCGATGTAGCCGGTAATACGCTGGTGGGCCTGACGCGTTACGATCGGCCCCATTTCGGCATCCAGCTGCATGCCATTTTTTACTTTTAGCGCTTTAGCGCGCTCGGCAAGCTTGGGCACCACGCTATCCGCCACGTCGCCGACCAGTACCGCTACGCTAATCGCCATGCAGCGTTCGCCCGCCGAGCCGTAGGCGGCGCCAATTAACGCATCCACCGCTTTATCCAGGTGCGCATCAGGCATCACGACCATATGGTTTTTCGCCCCACCCAATGCCTGCACCCGCTTGCCGTGCTTGGCACCCCGCTCATAGATCAGGTTGGCAATTGGCGTCGAGCCAACAAACGAGAGCGCTTTGACCTCGGGGTGATCGATTAATGCTTCAACAGACTCCTTCCCTCCCTGCACCACGTTAAACACGCCATCGGGCAAACCGGCCTGCTTCAGAAGGTCTGCCAGCATTAGTGACGCGCTAGGGTCAAGCGGGCTTGGTTTGAGAATAAAGGTGTTACCCGTGGCGATAGCGATAGGGAACATCCACATCGGCACCATGATCGGGAAGTTAAACGGCGTAATACCCGCCACAACACCAAGCGGTTGCCGGGTTGTCCAATTATCAATACCGGTACTGACCTGCTCGGTGTAGTCACCTTTAAGCAGTTGGGGGATACCGCAGGCAAACTCGACAACATCGATCCCGCGCGCCACCTCGCCCTGGGCATCGGTAAATACTTTGCCATGCTCTTGGGTGATCGCCTCAGCCAAGGCATCTTTATGCGTATTCAATAATTCCAGAAACTTAAACAGCACCCGAGCCCGTCGAATGGGTGGCGTATCGGCCCACGCAGGAAATGCTGCACTGGCCGCATTTACAGCCACCTCCACATCGCTTTGTGACGCCAGGGCGACACGGCCGGTGACTTGGCCGGTGGCTGGGTTAAACACATCCTGGGCATCGCCAGAGCAACCTTCGCTGATCTGACCATTAATAAAGTGCTGAATGGCTGTTGTTGTCATCATCACTACCTTTATAAGCAGAACCAATGGGATCTGCCCAGACTAGCGTGATTGTTGGCGCGATCAATTGAGTAAATTTAAACCGGGATATAAGCTCTGCTAATAACAAAATGAAAACCAGGAGGCGCCATGCACGAATATGCGACACTACGGGCATTTGTCATGGTCGCCCGTCTAGGCAGCGTCTCACGCGCGGCTGAGCAACTGCACCTTACCCAGCCCGCCATCAGCCTAAAGTTGAAGCAGCTTCAGCTAAGCTTGGGGCTTACTTTGTTTGAACGCCGCCCCCAGGGCTTAGCGCTAACGCCTGATGGCCATGCCCTGCTACCCTCCGCCGAGAAAGCCCTAGCAAGCGCCTATGCTTTTGAGCAAACGGCCAATACGTTGCACAGCACGCCAAGAGGCAAGCTCAAGATAGGCACGATTGTCGATCCAGAATTTATTCGCCTGGGCGCTTTCCTGCGCCGCCTAATGACGCAAGCACCGCAGCTTGAAACCGAGCTTCATCATGGGATGAGCGGCAATACGTTAAGGCGTGTTGAGCAAGGCGACCTGGATGTAGGGTTTTACCTAGCGCCGCCCGGCCTGGGAACCGACCATGAGGCGCTTGCCTGGCGCGAGCTGACCCACTTTCACTACTACGTTGTTGCCCCGATGGGCTGGGATGCCCAACTGGCCGATACGCGCTGGGAAGCCCTGGCCCGCTTGCCCTGGATCGTCACGCCCGAGGACTCGGCCCATCACCGCCTTTTACAACACACACTTGCCAGCAATGGCGCCACACCCAATCGCGTCGCTCAGGTCGATCAGGAGGCCTGCATGCTGGACTTAGTCCGCGCGGGCGTTGGCCTGAGCCTTGCGCGCGATGCTCTGGCTATGACCGAGCGTCAGGAAAGCGGCCTTGTCATTGCCAGCAATATTCGCCTGCCCTGCGCACTTAGCCTGATTTGGCGCCATGATCGTGCAGAAGAACCTCCCATTGACGCGGCATTACGTACGCTGAGCGAAGTATGGTCCTCGCTTTAAAGAAACTGGCTTTAAAAAGATGGACGGAGCTATCACTAATACATACGCCAGCCAACCAGCCATTGATAAAAGACGTACGCACTTTTATTGCCACCCCGGAAATGCCCTTTGGCGGGTCAAATTCAGGAGTAATCGATAACGCCGTTTAGGCTATTGCCACCGGTAAAAATAAAGCGCCGCCAGCATCCTGGCGGCGCTTTTTAGTGTGAAAACGAAAACGCTATCAGCCCGCCTGCTGGGCCTGGTGCTCAAGCTCTTTGGTGACATCCGGGGTAAGCTTTAACGCTTGCGCCAGTTGATCCAACCAGGCGCGCTCCATGGGGTTCTGGTCATCAGTTACTGCGACACTCATTAAATACATTTCCCGAGCAGCCTGGGGCGAGTCCGCTTCGCGGGCAAGCGCTTCGGCATCCAATGGAGCCTTTAGCTGCCTTTCGACCCAGTTATGCATTTCCTGGTCGGCCCCTAGCGCATCGATCTGCTCCGTAATCAGCACCTGTTCCTGCTCATCAATATGCCCATCGGCGCGAGCTGCCATTATCATGGCCTGCAGCAGTTCAAGGCTACGCCGCTCCTGAATCTCACCGCTTAATACATCAACACGCTCGCCTTCTGCTTCACTGCTGGTGGCCTGCTGGTTTTTAGCGGCCTGTGAATTCTGCCAGGCCTTCCAGGCCAGCATGCCAACGCCTGCAATAGCGCCATACTTAAGTGCTTTACCGCCCATACTACGGCCACGTTTGGAACCGACCAGCATGCCCATGGCACCACCGCCCAAAAGGCTTTTCATATCGAAGCCGCTGGAACTTCCCGACTGGCTTGAGCGCTGATCACTACCGCCCCCACTCAACTGACGAGACAAGCCCTCCAGCATGCCCTTCACATTGACTCCGCTGCTGCCTTTTTGGCTGCCACCGGCCTGCTGCATAAGCTGTTGAAGAATTTTACTAGCGTTCATCCTTGTACTCCTTGGGCTGACAGGCTGTATTGACAATATACGTACTGACCACGAATGCACGCATAGATCCTACTGAGTCTAGAGGACCTACGCCGGCATAACACCTTGCACTTGTACCGTGCTTCCCTGACGGCTGGCACGTACTTCTATACGAACCGGCATTTGCTCTTTGAGTTCGCTGACATGAGAAATAATTCCGATCATACGCCCGCCCATTTGCAGCTCGCTCAGCATGGTGATGGCTTGGTCAAGGGCATCCTGGTCCAGGCTGCCAAAACCTTCATCGATAAATAGCGTATCGAGCTGAATGCCACCGGCATACGCCTGCACCACGTCAGAGAGGCCCAATGCTAGCGCCAGCGCGGCCATAAACGATTCACCACCCGAGAGCGTCGCGACGGGGCGATTTTTACCGGTATAGGTATCGGCAACATCCAGCTCCAGGCCTGAGGCCTTATTTCCTTTGGAGGGGTCTTCACGGCGTACCAGCTGATAACGCCCTCGGCTCATCCGCACCAGCCGCTCGGATGCCTGGATAAGCACATCATCCAACAGCACGCCAAGCACAAAACGCTGCAGGCTAATGCGATGCCCGGTGCGCCCATTGGCGATCTCGCTCAGCGTTCCCCACAGCCGATACTCGGCTTCAAGCTCCACCTCGGCGGCATGGGCGGCCTTGAGCTTTTGCTGAGTGGCGGTTAGCTGTGCAATCCGAGCCGCCAGGCGCTGGTAGGTTTGATTACAAACCTGCTCATGCGCTTGCGCGCTAGCCACTTGCTCCGCCAAAGCGGTTAAATCAGGCGGCGTTAGCCCCTCAAGGCGTGTCTGGCTATCCTCAAGCTGACCATCCAGCTTGGCCAACGCCTGCTGAAAGAGGGTGACGGTTTCAATAAGCGCCTGGCGCTCGGGCGCTTCCAGGCGGGCCTGAATAAAGTCAGCGTCGTTGTCGAAAGCGCTACCGCTTAGCGCCAATTGCCATTCGTTTTGGGCCGCGCTTAGCGCCTGAGTCGCGGCGGCGACGCGCTGGGCACTATCTGACAGCGTGGTTTCGGCGCGGGCCAGCCCCGTTTGTGCGTGATGAGCACTCTCCTGAGCAGATTGCCACGCCGCCTCAGACTGCTGAATGTCGCTTTGCACACGGCCAAGCTCTGCCTCCAGCGCCTCAAGTGACCCATGTGGCTCGGGCAGTGCCCTGCGCAGTTGCTCACATTGGGCTTCCAACTGATGACACCGCTTTTGGGCGGCCTCTAACTCAGGCTGTTGTGCCTTTATCTGGGTATCCAGCGCTTTCCATTCGCTGCGATGTTGCTCAAGTGTGCGCTCCTGGGCTGCCAACTCTCGAGTCAGCACTTGATAGCGTTCAACATGTCGCTGGCTCTCCTGGCAGGCAGCCTCCAGTGCGCTTATTGGTTTGGCGCCCCACTCGCCCAGCGTATGACGTAAGTACTCGCTCTGCTCATCGTTATAATTAAGCTGTTGGGTCAAACGCTGCTGCAACTGTTGAGCTTGCACCAACGATTGATGCGCCTGCTCATGCTCCGTGCGTGCGCGCTTCACATCGGCCTGGGTAACGGGGGGCTGCTCTTGTACGGCGGGTGCAGGGTGCTCACGGCTGCCACACACCGGGCAGGGCTGCTGGGATTCCAGCCGAGCGGCGAGTAACGCGGCTTGGCCCTGGTGCCAGTGCATCTCCTGCTCGGTGGCGCGACGCTTATAGTGCTCAACCGTTTGCTGATGATGCTCAACATCGCTTGCCGCCTGAGCCACTTGCTCGGCCAATGCAGCGCGCTGGGATTCAAGCCCGGCCAGTGTTTGCCGCTGCGCATGCAGCGCTTGGCGGCCTTTTAACACCTCATCGCAACCTGCAAGGTGATTGCGCTCTATCTGCTCCGCTTTCAGCCTGGCGGCAAGTGCCTCGCCCTGCTCAGCGATGGTGTCGCGCTGCTGCGTTTGTTGGTCAAGCTGCCGATACAGGCTTTGCCATGTTTGTTGCGCCTGGTGTAGCGCCTGCTCTACACCAGTGAGCGCCTGAAATTGCTCCAACGCTTGCTGTAAACGGCCAGCCTGTTCACGGCGTTCCGGCAACTGCTGGTAGCGGGTTTGTGCCTGGTGTAACGCTTGCTGAGCGTGTTGATGCGTCGCCTGCTGTTTTTCAACAGCCGTTTGAGCCTGAACGCGTTCTTGCTGGGTAGCGCTTGCCGTTTGCTGCGCTGTTTGCACGCGGTGAAAGGGTTCGGCCAGCGCCTGGGTTTGTTCATGGGCGCTTAGGCGCTGTTGAGCACGCTCTATTTCCGGCTGCTGGTGTAGCCGCTGTTTTTTTTCTGCGCCCAATGCCGTATGGCGGTCAAAAAGTGCTTGGCACTCCTGCCCCTGGCGCTCGGCAGCCTCTGCCTGTTCACGCTGCTGTTTAGCAATGGCTAACGCCTTTTCAGCAGCCTGATGCTCTGGCGCCAGCGTTTCCAGCGCCTCAATAAGCGCCGCTTCACTTTCAATGTCGCTTGCATCCAGAATGCCCTGGACACGGTGCTGGTGATCTTTCACCGCTCGGTCTATCTGGTTGGCCTGGGTGCGCAGATGCTCTTCAATGCGTTGAAAAATATGGGTTTGAAACAGCTGGGAAAAAATCTTTTCGCGATCTTTTGACTCCGCCAGCAACAGCTCCCGGAACTTGCCCTGGGGCAGCACCATCACCTGGCGGAACTGGCTGGCATCCAGCCCCAGTAGTGCCTGCACTTGGGCGGTAGCATCGTTAACGCTACGCGCGACGAGGCACTGATTTTCCTTGTCATCAGCGGTTAGCCGCCACAGCTGGGCTTCTGCATTTTGCGTTGTCGTCCCTTCGCCTCGCGCTTTAGGGCGCTCCTGCTGAGGCACGCGGCGCACCCGGTAGCTCTCTCCGCGCAGGTAAAAATCCAGCGTTACTTCAGTTAGCAACGTATCGGCGGCCTGGTCGCAACGCATCTGGGTGCCCGAGCGTTCTTCTCCCGTGGTCTGGCCATAAAGCGCGAAGCAGATGGCGTCCAGAATCGAGCTTTTCCCGGCGCCTGTCGGGCCGTTGATCAAAAACAGCGGGCTTCTACCCAGCTGAGAAAAGTTGATGATCTCCTCAGCCGCAAAAGGGCCGAAGGCCTGCATGGTGAGTATGAGCGGCGTCATGACTGGCCCTCTTCATCGCGGCTGAGGGTGGTGATGACATCACTCATGGCGCGCGCCTGGTCCGCGCTCATGGCGTCACCGCTGGTTTGTTCGAAGAAATCGCTGAACATATCCAGGGCATTAAAGCGCAGCCGTTCGCGATCCAGTTGCTGACGCTGTTGCCCACCCAGCATGCCGGGCTTTTCGAGGTGCAGAACATTGGGGTACACCGCGCGTAGCTTGCCCATGGGGTCTAAAATAGCGTGGCGGTCGGTTAGCCGAACCAACAAGTAGTCATCGGCACAGAGGTCCTCGCGCCCTTGTCTCAACAACTCATCAAGCTCGCCTTCCAGCACGCGCACTTCGCGCTTGGGCACCAGCGGATGATGCTCAATGCCGGTCACTCCCTCGTTACCTATATCCACAAGCGTAACGCCTTTACGCTGCCGAGCTTCTGAAAAGCTGTATTTAAGCAGCGAGCCGCTGTAGCGAATATGTTCGCCGCCGCGGTATTGCGGGCCATGCAAGTGGCCAAGCGCGACATAGTCAAAGCCCTGCATGGGCTCCCAGGCAACACTTTCTGCACCACCCAGGGTTAACGGGCGCTCGGAATCGGATGCGCTGCCGCCATCTACGAAGCAGTGGCTCATCAGTACCGTTGGGCGGGTAGCGTGGCGCTTCTCACCAATACGCGTTAGCAAGTAGCGGTGGGCGCTATCAAAGTCGCGGACCGGTTCACCGAACTGGCTGCGTACGTATTCCGGGTCAGCATAGGGCACACCAAAAATATCGACCTCAACGCCGTTGATAGCAAGCGTAACGGGGGTATCGCAGGCGCTCAAATCAGAAAGAATATGCAGCCCCGCCTGACGCAAATGGCGTGCACCAAAGCCCAAGCGCTCGGCGCCGTCGTGGTTGCCGGAAATAATAACCACTGGCAAACCACGCGCTTGGCAAAGCTCGCCCAGCACATCATCAAGCAACGTAACAGCCGCGGAAGGCGGCACCGAGCGGTCATAGATATCGCCCGCAATCAGCACAGCGTCTACGGCTTCGCGGTCGACGATCTCGATCAGCTGGTTTAGAACGTGGCGCTGGTCTTCAAGCAGTGAGATGTTGTGAAACAATCTCCCCAGGTGCCAATCGGCGGTGTGGAGTAGACGCATGGCAGGCTCAACGGCAGGTTAGGTGGTTGCATCATAACAACCTAACCTGACGGCGTTTAGCCTTTACTGGTGAGAAATACTTAAGGGCTCTTGGGCAATTGGCGTTTATGCTCGGTGCGGGTATAGGTGTCAATGATGGTGGTATACGCCTCATCGCTGATGGCATCGCCGACCAGGAAGGCATCAATATCCGCATAAGTCACGCCTAGCGCCACTTCATCCGCCAACAGGGGTTTGAGCGTTTCCAGGTCGGCAGTGGGCTGCTTTTCAACTAGGAAGGCAGGTGCCCCCAGCGCTGCGCCTACTTCACGTACCTGGCGCTTGGTTAGCCCGGTGAGCGGCGCAACGTCACAGGCGCCGTCACCATATTTGGTGAAGAACCCCATTAGTGCTTCGGCGGCTTGATCCGTGCCGACCACCAGGCCACTTCGTGCTCCGGCCGCTGCGTATTGCGTCACCATACGCTGGCGCGCCTTGATATTGCCCAACACAAAGTCGCGGTGAGCGTCGTCTCTAAACGTTAGCCCGCCCTCTTCCAGTGCGGCCAACAGGGCATCACTTGCCGGTTTAACGTTAACGGTCAGCACATGGCCGGGTTCAATAAACGACAGTGCCTTCTGCGCATCGTCTTCATCCTGCTGAGTACCATAAGGCAACCGCATCGCGTAAAAAGAGGCGTCGATGCCCTGCTCACGCGCCTTATTAACCGCTAACTGCGCCAAGCGGCCGCCTACCGTGGAATCCACGCCGCCACTAATGCCCAATACAAGCGCATACTGCCCTGTTTCGATCATTTCGCGACACAAGAAATCAACGCGCTTATCAATCTCTTGCTGAGAGTCAATATGCGGTTTTACCTGTAAAGCCGTTTGAATATGCGATTGGGTTGCCTGCTGATCTACCATTCTGGCCTCCTTGCGGTCGAACGTTGATCCATAGCGGATAGCGTTTTATTCAGGCTAGAGCAGAAATGTGTTTGGTTCTACTCATCTAATGGCGCGCTACCGTTCAATACATCACGATGATATTGAGGAATGTACTCCAATGCATAGTGCGCGGCGGCTAGGCGAACGTCGTTACGATCACCGGAAAAGCGGCGTGTCTCGGTAATCATGTAAATCTTTTGCTCATGGCGAAAGGCCCAGGCAAAGCATACCGTACCGACGGGAATATCATCATGCGGTTCAGGGCCTGCAATCCCGGTATTGGCGACGGTTATAGTGGCATCGTTATTATTAAGTGCCCCTAGCGCCATTTCTCGAGAGGTTTCTTCACTGGTAAGCCCATACGTATCAATCGTATCGAAGCTGACCGACAAATAACGATTTTTTGCCTCCGGGGAATAAACCGCCAGCCCACAGTCAATGCACTGCCCGCTACCGGGCACACGGGCCAGCTCAGAGACAATCAGCCCTGCGGTGCATGATTCAGCAGTGGCCAATTTGAGTTTTTGCTGCTGTAGATAATCAGTAATTTGCTTAAGCAATTCCATTGCGTATCTCCTGACAAATCACAATCCCTATCGTTTTATTCTTCCTCTTAAAAGGTAGCTGTTCTCGAAGAGGGCTGAAAAATCAGCCAGCAAGTTCATCATTTGTTAAAAAGTTCTTATCCATTGATAAGGGCTTAGCGCTGTTTCTTCCACCCATCCGCGTAGGAGCTGTTCTGTAAGCGGTAGTCATGGCGCACCTCTACAATGACCAGGGCATCTGCCCTGGTCATGTGCTGAACTAGCCGGAAGACTTTTTAACTAGAAGCTTTTTGAAAGCGTAATCGCGCCGTATTTGTCCTGCTTTTCCTGGCCATCAAATTCACGCGTGCGCTGAACACCGGAAAAAACGGCTTGCCACTCATCCCAGGCAATGGCAAAGCCAGCGGCCCCTTCTCCTACCCACTCTTTACGGTCAACCGAGTGACTGCTGGAAAACACGTTGCCATCCAGAGTGAGGTTATGCGCGACGTAGTAGCCTTCGACATTAGCGAATACATACCACTGCCAGCCCGTTGTACTCGTCATGCGGCCACGGTTACTGGGGTTGGGGGTAAGCGTCGGGATACCGCTGGCATCATCACCCCAGCGAACGCCATAACCCGCACTAGCGTAGGTATTGAGGTTGCCCAGGGCAACGCTGACACCGGGGCCGTGAGCCAAGCGCTTACCGGCCAGAGGCACGTTATGCCACCACTGACGACGCATGGTCAGGTTAAGCAACGGCTCATCCTTTAACTGGTTATGCCAGCCGCTTGGACGTTCGCTATTGGTAATACGGTGCACCTCACGCTGAATGCTGTCAGCAAGCGATGATGGGCCTACCAGGCCGGCCTCTATATGAAGATCAGTGGCTTGCTGCCAGCGTCCTACCGGAACATCTTCATAAAGTGACATACCTGCATAGACCAGGCCTGCATAGGGGCGGTCGTCCTCAATTAGCTCAGAGCGCTCGATATCATCCGGCGTATAAATCTGGTGCACCAATCGGAAAGCAACTGAATCTGCCTGGCCTATCAAACTATCCGGCAACGCCGTGGCTAAACGCTGAGTCCAGTTTTCCGGGCTGGGCTTAAATGCCCAATTAAGCTCGAAGCCGCTGGTAAAGTGCCCATCGTCACTGCTCATTAGACCGTCATTTTCATGTGTCACAGAAATGACGTTGTTATCTGCATTCGCCAAGGCAGGGAGTAGACTCATTGCTGCTACAAAGAGAAGCAGGCGCCAAGCAGGCAGGCAAACGTTGTACATTGCTCATCCCTTGAGTGGGGGTTAAAACCAAAGTAGCGCCCTCGAAGAGCGCTAGCAAACATTCCTGATTGTATGTAAACATGCAAAAAGATAGCAAGGAAATATTATTCGCCAAACATCAATAACAACCCAACACCCGTGGCGCAAGGCGCTGCCTCTCTTCTGTTCCAAAGGTGGGTAACAGTAAGCATAGCCAGTTCCTATGCCCTCGCTGCGCGCACCAAGTTGGCAGTACCTTGCTGTATGTATTTAAAGAAATAGCCTAACGGTCCCTTAACAGCCACTGCGGAGTAATTTCATGCTGGCCGTTTTCATCCGTGATAAACAGCGAGCCCTCACTCACCATAACCGCCCAGTTAATAGCGCGCGGGAGGTTCTGAGCAATCACTGCCAAGGCTTCTTGAGGCAAGGTCGCTACGTGAAGATTTTTAAGCGTTGCCACGCCAGGAAGTACTTTGTTTTCCCATATATCGGTGCGCCCGTAGGCAAGCAGCGATACGCGCTCGGCGCGCCGTGAGCACCAGGTTAGGCGTTCGGCATCCGGCAAGCCTACTTCAACCCAATGCAGCACCCGCCCATCCAGACTCTTTTCCCATAGTGCGGGTTCATCCACATCGGAAAGCCCGCGCCCAAATGCAATCGCCTCGCTGTACCACAATACATAAGCAATCAGCCGCGCACTCATCCGCTCTTCTGTTTCAGAGGGGTGGCGTGCCACGGTAAAACGTAGCGTTTCATACACCCCACGATCCAGGTCGGTAAGGTTAATATCAACTTTGTAAGGCGTCGCACTAAGGGCCATCAGAATATCCAGCGATAAATTTTGGCTAGTTTACCTGATGCGCGGCCCGATAGGCGCTAGGCATTCCGATAATCAGCCGTTAGGGTGCTGTGTTTTAACGTATCGGCTTCGTGATGAGGCTCACGCCATTGTTCGTCGAGCGCTGCTTGATACCACGCCTGCATCGCTGGCAGCGTCAACAGGTGCTTTGCATAAGCGTTCGAAGCCTCGCTTAAAGGCAAGCCAAACGTTTGTACACGGAAAACGACAGGTGCGTAGAAGGCATCTACCGCCGTAAATTCGTCACCTGCCAGGTAAGGGCCACCAAAGCGTGAAAGGCCTTCTTGCCAGAGCCTATCCAATCGAGCGAGATCAGCTCTGAGCCCAGCAGAAACATCCTGAAGCGTGACGCGCACGCCGCAGTTCATGAGGCATTCGTTACGTAACGTGGAAAAGCCGCTATGCATTTCGGCGCTGGCCGAACGTGCCCAAGCACGTATTGTCGCCTCTTTTGGCCATACCCGAGCATGCTGCTCGGCAATGTATTCAACAATGGCCAGCGAATCCCAGACGGCCATCTCGCCATCCACCAGGCAAGGCACAAGCCCGGAAGGCGAAAAGCGAATAAACGTATCGCGACTCGCCCCATTGCCACCCTCAAAGGCCATAACGTGTTCCTTAAAAGGAATATCAAGCGCCTTCATAAGCACCCAAGGCCGCAATGACCAAGAAGAGTAGTTTTTGTTGGCAATGTAGAGATCAAACATGGTTACCCCTTTTTTACGTCAAAAAAGCAAGGATGGCTACGCTAGTCGCATTATGTCGCCTTTCTTTATCCCATAAATTGCCTGTTTCATCGTCTAACAGATTCTTTTTTTACTTTATTTAAACCAAGGTCGTGTATGCAAGAAAATATCAAGCTGTACGATGTTACCGATAACATAGCCAGCAATTAGCACTATCATTGGGAGTACTCGCATGGATGAATGGACGCAAACGTTATCTACAGGACCGTTGCTAGGCATTGCCGCCGTAGCGGTCTTGTCCCTTTTACTATTGATCATCAGATTCAAGATGCATGCGTTTGTGGCGCTGATGCTGGTGAGCTTACTGACAGCGCTCGCCACGCAGATTCCAGTCAATGCGATTGTTCCCACGATGGTGGATAGCTTTGGGGGAACGCTGGGCGCTGTTGCTCTACTGGTAGGGTTAGGGGCAATGCTTGGCAAGCTTGTTGAGCATTCAGGCGGTGCCAAAGCGCTTGCCGATAAAATGATTGATCTCTTCGGCGAAAAGCGAGCGCCTTTTGCCCTCGGTATCACGTCACTGCTAATGGGCTTTCCGATATTTTTTGATGCCGGTTTGATCGTCATGCTACCGATCATTTTTGCCGTTTCGCGTCGTTTGGGTGGCCCTATCCTTCTTTATGCCATGCCTGCTGCCGCTGCCTTTTCGGTTATGCATGTTTTCCTGCCCCCTCACCCAGGCCCGGTTACCGCATCGGAGCTTTATGAGGCAAATTTAGGGTTATTGCTGCTTGCTGGCGTGGTGATTGCGTTCCCCCTTTGGTGGATATCAGGCTATATGTGGGGGAAAATTGTCGCAAAGCGCTACCCCTTCCCTCTCGCAGACTCCCTGTTCGGCGACGTCAGCGATGACCACGTTATCAACCCGCCTTCTGTCAGCGTTGTTATCAGCATGTTGTTGCTGCCGATTGTGCTGATTTTCATGAACACCGGCTTAAACTTTCTGCGCTCAATGGGCGTTGTGGATAGTGACGCACAGTGGTTCCAACTGCTATCAGCCGTTGGCAACACGCCGGTAGCGCTGCTTATTTCAACGTTGGTGGCAATGTTAGTGCTAGGCCGCCGCCAAGGTATCGGAGGCAGTGCATTAGAAAAAGTGCTTGATTCATCCTTGGCGCCGATTTGCTCGGTAGTACTGATCACAGGCGCCGGCGGTATGTTCGGTGGCGTACTCAGGGCATCCGGCATTGGCGATGCGCTATCAAGTTCGCTCAGCGATATTGGTTTACCGATCATCCTGGCGGCTTATGTCATTGCGGTGATTATGCGCTTGGCCCAAGGCTCGGCAACTGTCGCCCTGGTAACCGCCGCCGGGCTCATGGCCCCCGCCGTGATTGGCGGTGACTTTACATCCATGCAGGTAGTGGCGATTACCCTGGCAACAGCCGCGGGCTCTGTCTTTGCAGGGCATGTCAACGACTCTGGGTTCTGGCTGGTTGGTCGCCTGTTAGGAATGGACGTTAAGACAACGCTCAAGACCTGGACCGTTCAGCAGGCGCTCGAATCCGTTGTCGGCTTTATATTCGCGGTTATTATTTTCATGCTGTTTTAGGTGAGCACGATGACAAAAGCACTTTTCGATATTAACGGCCGCTTGGCACTGGTAACCGGATCCTCAAGGGGGCTGGGCAATGCGCTTGCCAGGGGGCTTGCTTCCCAAGGAGCTCATGTCATTGTGCATGGGCGGGACCTGGAAAGCGTCAAGGAGGAAGCCCACAACATCGCCCAAGAGACAGGCGCCAACGTTGAAGCCATCAGCTTTGATGTCACTGATGCCAGGGCGACTCAGCAAGCCGTAGAAGCACTTATCGATCAGTTTGGCGTTCCGGATATCCTGGTCAACAATGCAGGGCTTCAACGCCGAGCGCCGTTCAATGAGTACTCTACGTCAGATTGGGATGCGCTCATCGCCACCAATCTTTCGAGTCTGTTTTACGTGTCTCGTGCGTTGACTCCAGCCATGAGTGAACGTGGCTCGGGTAAGGTCATCAACATCGGCTCGGTACAGTCCAAACTTGCCAGAGAAACCATCGCCCCCTATTCGGCAACCAAAGGTGGGGTTGTTCTACTCACTCAGGGTATGGCTGCTGACCTTGCTCGCTTCAACATTCAGGTCAACTGCATTTCTCCCGGCTACTTTAAAACTGAAATGAATACCGCGCTATGGCAAGACACAAGCTTTAACCAGTGGGTGGAAAAACGCACTCCGGCACAGCGCTGGGGACATTTCGACGAACTGGTGGGTACGCTGGTCTATCTCTGTTCGGGTGCTTCAAGTTTCGTTTCTGGACAAAATATTTTCGTTGATGGCGGAATGACCTCGGTGGTTTAACACCTGGAAATTGCCTTTGGGGATGAAGCACCATGCAAGCATTAGTTATTCACGGTAAGCAGGATCTACGCGAAGAAAATATTGATCTTCCAGCGCTCGCTCCCGGAAAAGTGCGCTTACGTATGTCTTTCGGTGGAATATGTGGCTCGGATCTTCATTATTATCATGAAGGTGCCAATGGTGCTTTTGTTGTTCGTGAGCCATTGATTCCAGGTCACGAAATGTCAGGAGTAGTCGATGAAGACCCAAGCGGGCAATGGCCGCTTGGCACACCGGTAACACTGCACCCCGCCACATTCGGGCAAAGCCAAACCGGTATCGAAGATAAGCCCCACTTGTGGCCCAACGGAGCCTATTTGGGATCCGCGTCAACCTGGCCACATACGCAAGGGGGCATGAGTCAATTCCTTGATGTCGATGCCAGCATGTTGCGTGCATTGCCCGATACTCTGCCTCTCAAACGTGCAGCCTTAGCAGAGCCACTTGCTGTGGGTCTGCATGGGATCGAAGTAGCCGGAGGTGTTGACCAAAAGCGCGTATTGGTATGTGGAGCTGGACCTATAGGTCTACTCGCTGCCGCTGCTGCACTTGCCAGGGGCGCAAAAGAGGTATGCATTACCGATATTCTTGAGGGACCGCTGTCACGTGCAAAAATACTCGGGGTTCATCGCACCATTCAGGTGGATAGGGAAGAGCTCCCCGAGGAGGCCTTTGACGTGGTGCTTGAGTGCACCGGCGTTCCCGCCTCTATCAATAATGCTATTCTCGCCGTGCGCCGCGCTGGCGTTATTGCTCAAATAGGCATGATGCCTGCCGCTCCGCAGCCCATTGCGCTTGCATCGCTGATTGCGAAAGAAGTTCAGCTTAGAGGCTGTTTCCGGTTCAATAATGAGATTGATGAAGCTATCGCGCTACTGGCAGCTAATTCAAACTTTGATCACGTTATTACGCATGTATTGCCCGCGGCCGATGCTCAACAAGCCTTTGCTATAGCCAAAGATGCGGAGGTGTCCGGCAAGGTATTGATCGAGTTATGGAAGTAACAGATCAACGATTAAGATAATTGATCCCAAAGGGGGGGGGGCGCTACCGCCACCCCCTCAATAATTAACGGAAAACAACCGACGTACCTATCACGCCAACCTGACTAAAAGCTGGCCTTACGCTTCTCTATAAATGCGCTCATGCCCTCTTTTTGCTCTTCACCGGCAAAGCAGAGCGCAAACAGGCTGGTCTCCAGGGCTAATGCACTATCAAGGTCCTGGTCCATCCCGTCATGAACGGCCTGCTTGGCACCGCGTACCGACTGAGGGCCATTGCCTTTTAACTGTTGGGTAAGCTCTTCGATATAACTTTCAAGCTCTGCCTGAGGCATTACGCGGTTAACCAGACCGATGCGTAGCGCTTCTTTCGCGTCTATCTTGCGCCCTGTTGTCACAAGATCAATCGCCATGGCTGGGCCTACGCGGCGCGGCAGGCGTTGCGTACCACCAAAGCCTGGGATGACACCCAACAAAACTTCAGGCTGGCCGAATACCGCGTTGTCGCTGGCTACTGCCCAGTCGCAGGCCAGTGCCAATTCGCAGCCGCCGCCAAGGCAAAACCCGTTCACAAGGGCGACCACCGGCACCGGAAGTGTTTCAAGTCGTTTAATGGTTCGTAACGCCTGGCTTGCAAAGGCGCGCGCTTCTTCCGGCGTTTTATCACGCATTTCGGTGATATCCGCTCCGGCGACAAACGACTTTTCACCGGCGCCCGTCAGTAATACGGCGCGCAGGTTTGGCTGATTCTCAAGCTCAGTCAGGTGGGTCTCTAGCGCGGAAAGTACATCGCTATTTAACGCATTCAACGCCTTGGGACGGTTGATGGTCAGGCGGACGATACCCTCGTTATCGACCTTTTCAATAACTGATTCGCTCATATTGGCTCCTTCATTGTTATGGTGACTTACATCGTTATGACGGCTTAACTGGCCTGCCTTGCAACCCTAGCGAACGCTTGGTTGGGGGGCAATCACTTCTTTTCTCGCCCGCCAGAAATACAATCGCCGCCTCCAGGGGCGGCGATTGCCACAATAGGGCGATTAACCAACCTCGAAATCACTCAGGCATTGAATGCCTGCGTCAATTACCGCCCGCTGGGCACGCCCAACAGGGAGCCACTGGGTGATCACAAACTGTGCGCTTAGAAGTTTTGCCTTATAGAAAGGGTCTGTTGTGCCCTGCCCAATGGCCGCCTGCGCACTGAGTGCCGCCTGCCCCATTTGCCAGGCGCATAACACATGGCCTGCCAGGTTTAGCAACGGGGTCGCATAACCCTGTACGGCATCAGGCCCTTTTTCCGGGTCTTTGCCCTGCTCAAGTACCTGCTGCTTGGCAGCACGTAAATCCTCAAGCCCGGCAGCCAGCGCCTGTCCCAAATGAGCCAACGCAGGTTCAGCCTTGAGACGTTCAACCGTGTCGGCTACTTCGTTTAGTAGACTGGAAAATGCTTCGCCATTATCACGCTGTAACTTGCGTCCTGCTAAATCCAGCGCCTGAATGCCGTTAGTGCCTTCATAAATGGGTGCGATACGAGCATCACGCAGCAGCTGTGCCGCGCCGGTTTCTTCGATATACCCCATCCCGCCGTGCACCTGAATACCTAACGAGGCGATCTCTACCGCTTGATCCGTCGAGAAGCTTTTTACCACAGGAATCAAGATATCCACGCGAGCCTGAGCCGCCTGGCGTTCACTCTCGTTTTCAGCATGGCGGGCGGTGTCCAGCTGTGCTGCACAGTACAGCGCTAACGCACGCAGCGCATCGGTGCGCGCGCGCATGGAAAGCAGCATGCGCCGCACATCAAGATGCCCACTGATGGGGCACTCTTTACCGCCTCGCGCTGCCGACAAACGACCCTGATGGCGCTCTTGTGCGTAGGCAAACGCGTGCTGGCAGGCGCGTTCGGCTACGCCAATCCCCTGGATACCCACTTTATGACGCGCCTCGTTCATCATGGTGAACATGTGATTCAGGCCGCGCCCTTCTTCACCCACCAGATAACCGATTGCCCCACCCTGCTCGCCAAAACTTAACGAACAAGTCGGTGAGCCGTGGATACCCAGCTTGTGCTCAATGGCGGTGCATAAAACGTCGTTACGCTCGCCCAGGGTGCCGTCATCATTGACGAGAAATTGGGGCACTAGAAACAGCGAGATGCCTTTATTACCTTCAGGCGCATCAGGTTTACGCGCCAGCACAAAATGAATGATATTTTCAGCGGCGTCGTGCTCACCCCAGGTAATATAGATTTTCTGGCCACTTATCCGGTAATGATCGCCTTCAGGTACTGCCTTGGTACGCACTTTAGAAAGATCCGACCCTGCCTGGGGTTCGGTCAGGTTCATGGTGCCTGTCCAGGTCCCTTCTACCAGATGGGGTAAATACGTCGCTTTCAGCGGCTCGCTGCCATGATGGGCCAATGCTTCAATGGCGCCAGCGGTTAACATGGGACAAAGCCCTAACGCCATATTGGCACCGTGGAGCATTTCCTGAACGGCACTGGCCACCACTTCAGGCAAGTTCTGCCCACCTAATGCTTCCGATACGCCGATGCCGTTCCAGCCGCCTTCTACATACGCCTGGTAGGCCGCCGCGAATCCATCAGGCGTCGTTACTCGCCCATCAGGATGATGTTTGGCGCCTTGATGATCACCGGTAGCATTCAGCGGCCCCCAAACGTCACCCGCTAGCTTGGCGGCTTCATCCAGCACCGCCTCAACAACGTCGGGTGTTGTCTCTGTAAAATTGGACAGCGTCAGCGAGTGATGCCCGAGCAGTTCTTCGAGCACAAAACGCAAATCGCGTACCGGCGCGACGTAGTGATTCATGGCAAAACCTCGATGTAGAAATAAAACAGTCGTTTGTTATAAACCGTTATATTCGATAGTAGTTTCCTGCCTATCGTTACACCATTAGCCCAACGTCTCACCTCTTTACGATACAGACCCGCTACCAAATTACTGACGCGTGCTTAACTGTTCGACATCGTCATAGTAGGCAATTCGGGTTTCTTCCTCGGCGGGCGGTCCGACTACGGGTTCCGCTACGTCCACGTTTGGTACTGCATCCGACAAGTCTTCCAGGTGCTCGTGCTCAAGCGCCCCTTGGACAAGCTCCTCGGTAATCACAAGCTCTGCCCCGGCCGCAGTCATGGGCGTAGTAGCGGTAAACGGCGCCACCGGCATCGGGGCGGGGCGCACGCTGCGCCGCCAGGCAAAAAAGAGCAGGAAGAACAGGCTGAGCCCGCCAAATGCCCAGAACAACCCGGCATCGCCCACTGCTGTCATAACGGGTGAGATCATCAGCGGGCTTAAGGTTGCCCCGATAGAGTTAATCAGCAAAAGTCCTTGGCTCATACGTACAAGCGCCCCGGCGGGCGCTCGGTCGGCAGCATGACTGACGGCCACGGGGTAGAATGCAAACACTCCACCGCCCAGCAAAAACAGCAGTACCGCCAGCAGCGGCGTGGAGAGCGGTAGCCAAAGAATTGCCGCCGACACCAGCACACAAAAACCACTGATCCCGATAAGTACCATTTGGCGGTCATGACGGTCTGACCAGCGCCCAATTGGATACTGCAGCAGCATGGCCCCCAGCACCACCAGCGCCATCATCTGGCCCACCTGATTCACGCTCATTCCAATGCGCTGCAAATAAAGGGGCAGCAGGGTATACGCCGCCGCGACTACCATGCCCGACCCCAAGCTACCCAGCACACCCGTTGGGGTTAACATGATCAGTCGATAAGGAGGTAGCGGTTCGGCGTGCTCAATCAGAGGGGTAACACGCGGAATCATCGCCATTGGCAGCACAGAAAGCGATGCCAGCATGCCGATCACCATAAACGGTGCCGTCCCGCCCATGGCATTGGTGACGCCCAGCAATAGCTGACCAATGACACCGGCGGCGTAAAGCGAAATCATGTAGAGCGCCAACAACCGGCCACGCACTTTTTGCTCGCCTGCCGTGAGCAGCCAGCTCTCAATGACCAGATAGACACCGACCGTTGCCCAGCCGCCAATCAAGCGCAATGCAAACCAGGCCCAAGGGTCAAAAAAGAGCCCTTGAAGAAGCACCGTCACGGCAACCAGCGAGGCAAAACTGCCATAGGCACGAATGTGCCCAATACGCAGCAATAACCGGTCGTTAAACAAGGCGCCCAAGGCCAGGCCAATAAAGTACGCTGACGAGACAATCCCAATCACCGTCGCAGACTCGCCTGCCGCATCCAGACGTACCGTGATCAAGGTAGCCAAAAAGCCGTTGCCAATGCCTAAAATAAACAGGCCCAACAGAGGCGCAAACGCCATAGCCAGTAATTGCCGCGACATGAAAACCTCACCTTGCCAAACACGTTGTCAAAAAACAGGGTCAAAAAAAGCGGACGTAGCTGTTTAAGAGCCGTTACCACCTTTTACACAACCACAGGCAAGAAACGGGCGCGCAATTATTGCCCTGGATAGCATAAAGTCAACGCTTTTTCATAGCCTGTTCGTATCGATTAGTGTTTTCTCAAAATAACCGTATCTTTTTCAGGAAATTCGACTGTTAGTTGATGCTGCGCGGCCCACCATTCAAAGGTTGCCTCACTGAAAAAACAGATATGGGTGGGGTCATTAATATAGTGCCAGTTGGCAAATGCTGCTTGAGTGGTCACTCGCTTGGTCATGATGCCCAGATAGCCACCAGGGAGTAGCTGAGCAACCAACTGCGCCAGCACCTTTCCGGGCATGGCTAAATGCTCAACGACTTCAGTCGCGGTGATAAAGTCATAGGTGTTCTGCAAAACGGACATGTCGGGCGCATAGAAAATGTCGAAGACCGCCATGGGGTGGCCAACTTCCTCGAACATCACAGACAGCGTGGGACCAGGCCCTGAACCAAAATCCAACCCGTTGGCACCTTTCGGCAGTTTGGCTAGCAACGGGGTGAACAAGCGCCCTAAAAATCGCCGGTATCCCATATCTTGCGGTGAATTTTGATGCTGGTCATACTCTGCTTTTTCATCCGCTACGCTTAAATGCTGCTCGGACGGCACAAACACCAGCCAACACGTGGCACACTGGTAATATTCACGACGATGATTTTGATGATAGAGCGAGACCTTAATTTCACCGCATAGCGGACAGCATTGCATCGTCGTATTCTCTGGTTTTCGGTTTGCATTTAAGGAAAGAGGCATGCTCTCAGGCTTGGATCATCTTGTTGTTACTGTCACAGATATGGGTCGCGCGGTTGATTTTTACTCGCGAGTTCTCGGGCTAGACGTACGCTATCGTGATGCCCAACGGGTAGATTTAATGCTGGGCGATACCGCCCTACGACTCCATCAAACCGACACCGACATCGAGCCTATTTCTGCAACCCCTACGCCAGGCAGCCTGGATTTATGCCTACGCTGCCAATTGCCGCTGAATGAATTCAAACAGCATCTAGACGTGCTGGGTATTGAGGTTGAACTTGGCCCGGTGGCTCGCCAGGGTGCCAATGGCGCGATCGAGTCCGTTTATCTGCGCGACCCCGATGGTAACCTTTTGGAGATTTGCCGCCCGGCTCGCTAATGTTACCGCCAGTCAGTGACTAATGCTTAGCGGCGTCGTGCAAGGTATTATAGGGCGTTAAGAACCTTCGTTTTATTGTCTCATCCGTATTAAAGGTAAAAAGACATGCAAGATAACCGTCATGACTCGCCGATTGAAGGCGAAATTATTTCAGAACACACTACCGCCGAGCCAAGCAAGCAGCACGACACCACAATGGCCATGGTGGTTTATGCGCTTTATCTGGCAAGCTTTGTTGTCGGCTTCACCTCGGTTGTCGGCGTCATCATCGCCTATGTCTATCAAGGCAAAGGCCCGGCTTGGCTGGACGAACACTACCGCTATCAGGTTCGCACCTTCTGGATTGGCTTGCTGTACGCAAGCATTAGCTTCCTGCTCACCTTTGTACTGATCGGCTTCCCGCTTTTATTTGCACTGGCGGTTTGGTTTATCGTTCGCTGCGTTAAAGGGTTTAAGGGCTTACAAGATAAACGTGCTCCGAGTAATGTGGACAGCTGGTTAATCTAACGAATGACGGAACACGCAACGACATCAGACAAGCGACTCTCCCGAGCCACGGCGATTGCGTGGCTTTGGCGAAGGCTTTCGCGCTGGCCCCTGCCGCGCCTGTGGCGTTTTGCCTCCACGCTTGGTCCTCTCGTTTACTGCTTTAGCCGCCGTGAACGAAACGTCACCGATATTAATCTTAAGGTGGTATACCCCACGCTTGACCAGCATAAGCGCAGGGCACTCGCTAAACAGAGCCTTCGTCACTCCACCGCCACCATGATGGAGCTGGGCTATGCCTGGATGGCGGAGCCTGATCGCGTTGAAGCAAGTATTGTTGAAGTGCATGGTCGCGACAAGCTGGACAGCGCACGCGCACAGGGCCGTGGTGTTATTGTTCTGGCGCCGCATTTTGGCAACTGGGAAGTGTTGAATTTCTGGCTTTCCAGCCATTTCCCTTTCACCGCTATGTACGAGCCTCCCAAAATAACCAACCTTGAGCCGATTATTCGCCATGGCCGTGAACGGATGGGCGCGCAGTTGGTGCCCACTAACCCGCGGGGCGTTGCAGCACTGCTTAAAGCACTTAAGCGCAGCGAGGCCATCGGCATTCTGCCTGACCAGGAACCCGACTGGGGCAGCGGCGTCTTTGCGCCGTTTTATTCACGCGATGCGTATACCGCCACGCTACTCCCCAAACTGGTGGCGCGCACCCAGGCACGCGTTGTCACAGGCGTTGCCCTGCGCCTGCCTGGTCGCGGCTTTGCTATCCATTTTCTGGACGCCGACGAGCGGGTGTATAGTGCTGACGAAACAGTGTCTGCGAGCGGGGTTAACGCCAGTGTTGAAGCGTCAATTGCGCTGGAACCCGCCCAGTATCAGTGGGAATACAAGCGCTACCGCAAAGTCATCGAAGAGCAGCAGCAAAACCCCAACGCCAACGACTTCCGGCTTTACTAAACTCTGCCTGAGAGGTGCTGATAGACCTTATCAGCACCTACTCATCGTCATGGCGTGCATAGACATCATCGAGCCTTTCGATATCGTCTTCCCCCAGATAGGCACCCGACTGAACCTCAATCAGCTCTAACGGGATTTTACCGGGGTTCTCTAAGCGGTGAAGTGTGCCAATCGGAATATAGGTCGATTGATTTTCACTGACTAAGAAGCTGCGCTCTCCCACGGTTACCTGTGCCGTTCCGCTTACCACGACCCAATGCTCGGCGCGATGATGGTGGCGTTGAAGGGAGAGTCGGCCGCCGGGTTTCACCGTAATATGCTTAACCTGGTAGCGCTCACCACTATCAATTGCTTGAAAGTCACCCCAGGGGCGATGTACCTGGGGCGCTGACTGAAGCTCGCGGCGCCCTTTACTGGCTAACACCGCCACTAATTGTTTTATGTGCTGGGCCTGGTCCCGATGCGCCACCAGCACGCTGTCAGGGGTTTCAATCACAAGCAAGTCGTTAACACCCAGCGTGGTCACCAGGCGGTGTTCGGCCATCACGAGTGAATTCGTAGTCGAGTGCAACAGCGCATCACCTTGCACCACATTGCCCGCTTCATCCGCCGCGGCCATCTCCCAAAGCGCATCGAAACTGCCTACATCGCTCCACTGAGCATCAAGGGGGATGACGGCCGCAAAACGGCAGTGCTCCATGACGGCATAATCAATCGAATTGGCAGGGCAGCACTGAAACGGCGCTTCGGCGAGCCTTAGAAAATCCAGATCGCTGTGAGCGCCATCAACAGCGGCCCGGCAGGCAGACAGCATCTCGGGTTGAAGGTCTGCCAGCTGCTCAAGATATGTCGAAGCGCGTAGCAAAAACATGCCGCTGTTCCAAAGCGTATCGCCTTGTTCAAGCAGTTGAGCGGCGCGCTCTGCATTCGGTTTTTCAATAAACGAGGCGAGCTGATAGCCCTTTTCCAATGCATCACCACAGGCGATATAGCCGTATCCCGTTTCAGGATGCGTAGGCACAACGCCAAAGGTGACTAAATAGCCCTGCTCTGCCAAGGGCACGGCCCACTCGACGCTTTGTTGAAAAGCGCTCACATCGCCAATGACATGATCCGCCGGCAAGACCAACAGCAGCGGATCGTCTCCTGCGCCCTTGGCTAACAACGCCGCACAGGCAATCGCAGGCGCTGTGTTACGCCCTTCTGGCTCTAGCACAATACGCCCCGCTTGGTTCGCTTCACGCAGTTGCTCAGCCATAAGGAACCGGTGCGCCTGATGGCCCATAATAAACGGCGGTGTCGTACTTATCCCCTCCAAGCGATCCAGCGTTTGCTGAAGCAGGCTCTTCGTCGAGGTTAAGCGCAAAAACTGTTTGGGCATTTGCTCGCGTGAAAGCGGCCACAGCCGCGTGCCGCTTCCCCCGCACAGAATCACCGGCTGAATCATAGTCTCGTCCTTGTAGGCAAAGTGTTACCGGCGGCCAAATGCTTCCCGTAACCAGTGGCGAAGCTGGCTCATTCGCGCAGTCTTTTCAGGATTATCCAATGACGGCAGCGTGCCCTCCACAAATCCATACGTGCGAAAAGGCGCCAATAACGCAGGGTCACCGCTAATAATATGCACCGGTACTGCCGCACTGGCATCGTCACCGGTAATAAGCGGTGCTGGCTGATGATCGCCAAGCACAATCAACAACGTTTTATCGTCTGCCACACGTTTCGCCCAACGCCCGGTCACCTCTACAGCGTAGTCGACAGACCAAGCGTCATGATCACGTATCCGCTCACTATCCTGCCAGACCACCTCCGGTGGGTCACTCGCCTGTTCCCAAGGCGCAAAAATAGCCCAGCGCGCCTGCAAGCATCGCGCAAAATGCCCATATTTGGCCTACATTACCTACTAGCAAGTGAAAGATTGAGCGCAACAACGGCAGGTCTACATATACGTTAAGCGGGCGTCCAAATGCCGTGTAAGTGGCGGCATTACCCATGTTGGCGACCATACGTTAGATGAACGGTGTGCATAAAGGATTTAGTGTACAAAATTTGTTTAAACATACTGATAGTAATGTTAGCTCACCCTGTTTTAGTCAGCCGTCGAAAGGAACTCGCCTATGCGCTGTACGACGTTGAAGAGTCCGGAGATCGGAAAGTGGATATTACTGCTTGGCTGCTTTACGACATTGCCAACCAGTGCCCACACAGATGACCATTTCAATGCGGTCATTGAGCAGGCTAAACAGCTTGCTGAACAGGCGTATCAAGCGCCTGAAGAATCACTACCCTCGGCCCTAAAAGAGATTGATTACGACACCTATCGACAAATCCGCTTTTCGCCCGACCAAGCCTACTGGCGTGATGAAAGCCCCTTCAATTTACAGTTATTTCATAGCGGGTTTATTTTTCAAACGCCTATCACGCTGAACATCATTGAGGGCGATGACGCCACCCCGCTGCCCTTCTCCAGCGATGATTTTCAGTACGATGACAATGCCGAGGCGCTTCTTGAGCAGGATTTAACCGGCAGTGGCCATGCCGGATTTCGGCTGCACTATCCCCTCAACAATGACGATTACGCGGATGAGTTCGCGGTCTTTTTAGGCGCCAGCTATTTCCGCCTGGTGGGCCAGAGTCAAACCTACGGATTATCAACGCGAGGATTAGCGATCGACACAGCGTCATCTGAAAAGGAAGAGTTTCCAGCCTTTCGGGAGTTTTGGCTCTATAAACCAAGCGAAGATGCCGATGAAATCACGCTACTCGCGCTGCTCGACAGTCCATCGTTAAGCGGTGCTTACCGCATAACGCTGCGCCCAGGTGAACAAACCGATGCCGAGATAGAAGCCGAGCTATTTGCCCGTCACGATGTTGCCAAGCTAGGCATAGCTCCGCTTACCAGCATGTACACATTTGGCGAGTCTAGCCATGAAAGGTTTGATGATTTTCGGCCACAGGTACACGACTCTGATGGATTATTGATACATACAGGCGCTGATGAATGGATTTGGCGCCCGCTCAGTAATCCTCAAGAAACACATATTTCAAGCTTTGTGGATAACGCCCCCCACGGTTTTGGGCTGATGCAGCGTGAGCGCGACTTTAGCCGCTATTTGGATATGGAAGCGCATTACCATCAACGGCCCAGCCAATGGGTAGCGCCTATTGATGCATGGGGCGCAGGTCATGTTGAACTAGTAGAAATACCCACTCCGGATGAAACCCACGACAATATTGTTGCCTATTGGGTCGACGATGAGCCGCTTAACGCTGGGGACTCACGCCACCTTCATTATCACACCTACACACTCAATGATGCCCAGGACCACGCCGTAGGCCGAGCCATTCGCACCCGTCATGGCAAGGCCACCATTGAGGGAAGCGCCAGTGAAGGCGCTACAGTAGAGCGCCAGTTTGTTGTCGATTTTCAAGGCGGTGCGCTTGATGGCATTGCCCCAGATCAACCCGTCGAACTCGACATTAGCACCCAAACCGGCAACGTCACGCAGCCCCATGTTATGCCGCTCCCCGATAACATGTGGCGCGCCAGCTTTCGAGTTCCCCCGGGAAATGAGCCAACTGATATCCGCCTGCGTTTAATGCTCAATAACCAGCCCATTAGCGAAACCTGGAACTATGTGTGGTATCCCGATGCGTAAATCTATTGAACTTACCCCGTTGATTCCGTGGTTGGCCTTTCGTCGCGCATTGCTGGCCGTGCTCGTCATCAGCTCCAGCATTGCTGGCTGTGTGGCGATGTTCAAGGTTATTTCCTTTTTGGAAATAGGCTGGCAAATCACCATGCTGGTACTGTTTGCACTAACGTTTAGCTGGATCGCCTTGGCGTTTTGGGGTGCTGTGTTCGGTTTTATTGTGTGCGCCCTGCGGCTAGATCCCTTAAGCCTGCGTCGGCAAGTGCCGCTTTCGCCTAACGGCAATTTACTGGTGAGTAAAACAGCGCTGGTCATGCCGATTTATGCAGAACCTCCCATCCCCACTATTGCAGGCCTCGAAGCGACCTGTCGCTCGCTAATTGAGCAGGCACACACCTCCTCGAACCCTCCTGAGACACCCTTAAGCGAACACTTCGACGTCTTTATTCTGAGTGATACGCAGGACCTCGACAAAGCCCAGGAAGAGGCCGCCCACGTGGCAGCACTTCAGCAGCGCCTTGCCGGTCAGCTGGCGGTTCACTACCGTCGTCGAGAAAACAACCATGAGCGTAAGGCAGGTAATATTGCCGATTTTTGCTGCCGCTGGGGACGCCGCTACGACTATATGGTGGTTCTGGATGCGGATAGCCTGATGAGTGGCGAGACGCTGTTAACGCTAGTTCACCGCATGCAGCGCGAGCCCAGTGTCGGCTTGATTCAAACCGTGCCGATTCCGGTTGGTCAGCGCACGCTGTTTGGCCTTTTCACCCAGTTTGCCTCTGCACTTTACAGCCCGATGCTGGCCGCAGGCCAAAGCTTCTGGCAAGGCGGTGCTGCCAACTACTGGGGGCATAACGCCATTGTGCGCACGCGCGCCTTTATGGCCAGCGCAGGCTTGCCTACCATTCCCGGCAAACCGCCACTTGGCGGAGAAATTCTTAGCCACGATTTCGTGGAGGCAGCCCTGTTAAAAAGAAGTGGCTGGCAGGTACTTCTTGATACTACGGCCACCACCGCCGTTTCACGTCATGACCCGTATGCCAGCGCCTCTCATAACAGCTTTGAGGCCATGCCCAGCAATATGCTCGACTTTGCCAAGCGTGATCGTCGTTGGCTGCAGGGAAATTTACAGCATCTACGTTTGCTAACGGGCGCGGGCTTTCATCCCATCAGTCGGCTACATTTTTTCTTCGGCGCCTTTGCCTATTTATCATCGCTTGTGTGGCTCGCTCTGCTGGTGTGTACGAGCCTTCTGGTCGGCTACCAGGCGATTGATGAGCCGACAGAGCAAATGCTGCCCAAATCGTTATCCGTAGGGCTACTGACCATTACCTTGGGGATGCTGCTGGCACCCAAGTTTCTGGGGTTTTTACTGGCACTCGGACAGTGTCCTCATGCTTTTGGTGGCAGGCTTAAGCTATTCACCAGCATGGTATTGGAAATACTCTTTGCCGCGTTGATTGCACCCTTGATGATGGCATGGCACAGCCTATTTATTATCACTGTGCTGCTAGGGCGCTCTATTGAGTGGCAAACCCAACCCCGAGGCGAGCGCTCTTTACCTTGGGGAGAAGTTTGGCAGCATGCTGGCTGGATGACGCTATGTGGCCTTGCCTGGGCGGGAGCTGTCATGCTGTTTTCCGCCTCAGCCTTTGGATGGCTATCGCCGGTATGGCTAGGCCTGCTGTTGGCAGTCCCGATCATCAAGTACTCCAGTAGCAGCACGTGGGGCGGCGTTATCAATCAGCGCTTAGGGCTGCTAAAAACGCCTAGCACGAGTTTGAGCCCATCTTTGCTGGATGAATTTAACACCCTTATGGCGCGCGACAGTTTAATCTTGCCTGCCATGGCCGATGGTTCTCCGTATGTTCTTAATGCGCTGCCTTCTGAATTGTCTGGCGAGATGCCGCCTCAGTCGCTAAACCAGTTTAGCGTCCACGCGCCGTCGTCCCCGGCTGCCCAGACGAAGGAGCCTCATTAATGCTTGGCCAGCTAGCACATCGGCTAAGCAGTTCGATGCTGGTTTAACGTAGCCTGAGGTTAGCCACAGGTGCAGATGGCCTACCTCGGGCGACCTGCATGCCTGCCGAGTGGATCACCCCCTACTGGCGCGTGCCCATAGCGGGTGATGGTATGTGACAGCTTTTCAAACGTTAATTTTCGACCTAACCTGCCAACAGCGCTGTGGTTTCAAGCGCAGGCGCACTATGGTTACAAAAACGTGTTTACTACAACGTTGATCAGGACCGGCTATCACACCCTCCATACCTAGCTCCGTTACAAGGAGCTTACGCCAGGAATTCAGGATTTATGATTTACGATTGGCAAGCGCTTAGTGTTCCCGAGTTAGCGGGGGTCGCCGAGCGCGACCCTGTCGCCGTTTTAGTGCTGGGCGCGATTGAGCAGCACGGCACACACCTACCGTTAGGCACGGACCTGATTATTGGCGAAGGACTGCAGGCTGCTATGCTGAGCGTTCTTGACCCCGCTCTAGAGGTCGTTTGCTTACCCTCTATTGCGGTGGGCGCAAGCGACGAGCACGCTAACTTCTCTGGCACGCTTAGCCTTCCTGCGTCGCTCGCGATTGCCACACTTGAAGCGTATGGGAAATGCGTCGCTCAGGCGGGCATCAACCGGCTGGTACTCATCAACAGCCATGGCGGCAATAAAGCCATTATGGAGCTGGCCGCGCTCACCCTACGCCAGCAGTTTAATATGCGCGTCGTTAAAGCGACGTATACACGGCTCCCACCGCTTGAAGGTGCGGTTGATGCCCAAGAGCTGCGTTATGGATTACACGGCGGGCTGCTTGAAACCGCCATGATGCAATACCTGGCGCCAACCACCGTCAATCTGGACAACTATCAGGCTGCCCCGCTCGGCACGTTAGAAAATTGCCGACTGGTAGGCCCGGAAGGGGCCGCCGCATTTGCCTGGCTTGCCGAGGACTTAAGCCAGCACGGCGTGGCCGGTGATGCCCACCAAGCCACGTCGGCATTGGGTGAGCGTCTGGTACACCATTACGCTGAGCAACTGGCAACCGTGATCACGGAAACAGCTCGGCTGCCTGCGTTTTAAGTGCGTTAGCGCCCATGTCGGCCTAATACGTCGCCGAAAAGATGACCGGCTCGATTGGCTTTTGCACTCAGGTAGCGATGATTCTGGTCGGTGACGCTCCCATAAAGTGCTTGACGTGATACCACCTCAATCCCGCCTTCACGCAGGGCAGCGATCTTCAATGGATTATTCGTCAGTAGCTGCACTTGAGAGATCTTCAGCGCATTAAGCATGTCCACCGCCACGGCGTACTGGCGCTCGTCGTCACCAAACCCCAGCACCTGGTCAGCATCCATGGTGTCCAGGCCACCATCTTGCAGAGTATAGGCGCGCAGCTTATTGGCAAGCCCAATGCCCCGCCCCTCCTGGGCCAGATAAAGTAGTACACCTCCCCCCATGGCCTGAATGTCCGCCACGGCATTACGCAACTGCTCGCCGCAATCGCAGCGCAGGCTGCCAAATAAATCGCCGGTCAGGCATGCAGAATGCAGGCGTAAAGGAACTGCCCCTTCCAGCGTTTCAGGCTGTCCGATTACGACCGCCACATGCTCGCGTAGCCCATCCGGCTCGCGGAACAGCACAAAGCGACTTTCAGCAGCGTCTTCCAGCGGAATCCTGGCTTCGCTCACCCGTTTCAGCATACCCGGTGCACCGGCCAGGCACTTTGCAGCGTCTCTCGCATCAACTTCCAACAGCTTGCCTTGAGCAATTTCCTGCGCCACCAATTCAGCTGCCGGGTCACTCACATCGGCACATAGCGCGGCTGGAATTAGCAAAGCACGGCGCATGAGTGCAACCGCGCCACGCTCACCAGGTCCTGCGGGTTTAAGGCCACTTAATAAGGAATGCGCGGGTCGACTTGCCGTTTGAACCACCGCGAGCGCCTGCAAATCATCTTCGCTCACATGCTCAACCAATGGCAAACAGGCTGCTTCCGCCGTTAGTGACATGCCCATCGCCTCCAGGCGATGGCGCGTTAATACCAGAGAAGGTCGCGTCCCTGCGAGTTTGGCCAGCATATCGACCGACTCAATGCCCTCTAATGCCTGTACCAGTAGACGCTTTTCCCCCGTATTAAGCACAACCGGCAGCCCACGGCGAATATCGAAAATAGCGCGTTCAATGTGATACATAGTGGCCTCCTAATTGCCTGGTGCAGCGGGTAGCGTACGCTTGCGTTGAACGATACGGCCCCGCAAGATAAGACTGTTTTCTCAGCGTGGAGGCGTTATGTCCGACACCCGTCACCATAGTGGCTGCATTGGTCCTAAAACATTGTTGGAGAAGAAGACGTCGCTGGATATAGACACGGCATGGGCGTGGCTGTTGGCAATACGTGAAGGCCGAACAACCGAGGCGCCATTGCAGCTCGACGCTGAGGGCAACTGGCACCGTCAGAACGCTATAACACCGGCGACCACTGACCTGTTGGACTGCCTGGTGCCGCTGGCAAGCCGCCCCCACTGGGTGATTGCCCAGCTGGGGCAAAGCCTGGACGGGCGTATTGCGACGCAGAGCGGCCACTCGCACTACATCAACGGCCATGAGAGCCTGATTCACCTGCATCGGCTGCGGGCGCTGGTGGATGCCGTTATCGTCGGCGCCGGCACGGCCAGTGCTGACGATCCCCAATTGACAGTGCGTCATGTCACCGGCACGCATCCCACGCGGGTAGTGCTTGATCCGCGCGGTCGTGTGCCCACAGGCATTAAGCTGTTCCACACCGACTCGGCGCCCACGCTGCACATCGTGGGGCCGGATACACCGCCGCCGCCCAATTCGCGGGTTCAGCGCCATGTACTGCCGCTTAATGCGCAGGGGCAGTTCGCCCCAAATGATGTAATCGCGCTGCTTAATCAGTGTGGTTTGAAGCGCATTCTGGTGGAAGGGGGCGGCATAACGGTTTCCCGGTTTATTGAAGCAAACGTCATTGATCGCCTGCACCTTCTGGTCGCCCCACTGCTGATCGGCTCGGGCAGGCCGGGGCTTCAGATGACGCCTATCGAGACGCTTGGAAGTGCTCTGCGCCCGACGATGAGAACGTTTCGCTGTGGAGACGACACGCTGTTTGACGTGGTGCTGAGAGCCACCACCTTTGCCTGACGGCTGGGCACGGTGACGTTTATCCATCGCCACCCAAATGCCCGGCAGGCTTGAAAGCAGTACTAACACACCATAAGCAAGGGACAGCGGAATTAACATGGCTAACAGAAGCACCGGCGCCAGTGCCAAAATTTTCGACGCCGCAAGCTCGACACCAATGGCCCGCGCCGCACAGACCATAACGACCCCATAGCTCATGACAAGCAAGCCAGCGCTCATTAGCCCGCGTCGAACCCAAGGAGAGCGCCATATCTGCTGCATGTTCATCGGGCTACGCCCTTTTTTCTGGCGTTGCTAGCAGGTCACAATGCCCCACCCAAATGCCCACTTCACCGGAAGCCACCGAGTGTGTACGTCGCTCACGCCACTCACCAATGCGAGTAGCGGCCTCTGGTGCCTGTTCTGTCGCCGCTTCCGCCCAGCCGTTAATGAGCGCCGTCATTAAAGGCTGATGTAAACGGTTAGCCGAACTCAACAGCCAAGGGGTAGCAACCTGCTCAACGTGATAATTCGCTTGTTCAAGCGCATTAACCAGCGTCTCGTGAGCCTGCCCGCCCAAGGCATCACCTAATCCTTTGTCGCGATGCTGATGCGCCATAAACAGCGCCAGTAGCCAGTGGTCATCATCGGATAACGGCTCATCATCGGCATCGGTAAAGCCCCACTCTCCGGTCACGCTAAGGGCCATTAACAGCGCTTGGTCACGTGCTTGGCAGTGCGTGACGAGCGTTTCGATCCAACCTTGCGATACAAGATCCAGCAGCGCCGATGCGGTTATCAGATCCGAATCTTGCAGAGGTACATGAACAAGCGAATCAAGCGACGTGCAGAGCGTTTCTACCCGAATGCCCGCCTGGGCATTTTCCAGCTTGCCGATGCTGTCGCGGGCGTCGTTGAGTAGTTCAGCGTCATGGTCAATGAGCGTCCAGTGCTGCGGGGTCGGTAGAAAAGGCGCTAGGAAGCGCATATTGCTTCCTCTGCCTGACCCTAAATCGACCAGCCTCGGCGTCTGAGTGCGTTCACTTAGCCATATAGCGGCTTTTTGAGGAAGCTGCTGGCTTCTAAACGTAGCATCCGCCTCTTCACGCAGCGTGAGCCAATCGGCTTCAAACTGGCTGCCGGTATGAAAAGAGGGGATCGGGTTCAGCGCTTTAGCAAACGCAGCACCGGCATGCTGCCAATCGCTAAGCGTTTCACGCACCGCTTCTGCACCGGCTTTAAGCGACGCACGCAGCTCAGGTTCATCGCAGAAACGGCTCAGTGCATGTGTCAGTGCCTTTACATCCCCAGGCGTTACTTTAAGGCCTGCGCCTTCCGGCAAGGTTTCATCAAGAGCGCCCCCGGTCGTGGTAATGACAGGCAGGCCTCGCGCCAGCGCCTCGGTGACCACCATGCCATAACCTTCGTACCAGGAAGGCAGTACCAGGGCGTGCGCGTTTTCGTACGTCCTGGTTAAGGTCGTCGCGTCGCACTCGCCGTGCAGCTGCACACAAGACGCAAGCCCATGCGCCTCAATCAACTTCGCTACCCGGTCGGCAAACGCCGCATCACGTGCACCGCCATAACAGTCACACTGCCAGTTTCTCTGGTTTAATCCCGCCAATGCCTGGACCAACACATCCTGCCCCTTACGCGGAACAAGCGTTGCCACACACACAAACCGCAGCGGCTCGCCAAGCGCTGGGGCGGCGTTCATGGGGACAACGTCCACCCCAGGCTCGACAACACTAACCGTAGCCGCTATAGGCATGGCGTAGCGGTTTGCCAACGCCTTCAACCGGCGCTCAGTAAACCGGCTGGTCACGATTATTTGTGAGACGGCGGCAAGCCCCTTCAGCTCAGACTGATGAAATTGCTGCTGCTCGGATTCGCTTAGCCCTTGCTCATCACCCAACGGATGATGCACCAGTGCTGTTATCATCAACCGATTGGCCTGCTCAATAATGATGTCCGGTAACATCCCCATGGCGAGACCATCGATTACCACGTCCGTGGCCTCGGGCAAATCGTTTAGTGCCGTAGCCAATTGCTCGGCAGCCTCCTGGTCGGCATTAGGGAAGCGGCCTGATAAGCTGATGACATCGACGGTGCGCCCTTCCTGACGCAGCGCTTCGATCATGCGCGCATCGTAGATATAGCCGCCGGTGCGCTGATCAAGCGCCCCCGCGATAATAAACGTCAGTGGTTCACTCATAGATCGCCTTCATAGCTTGCCCAGGCAATATGCGACTCATGCAGTTTGACTTCCATACGAGCGATGCCTTGCGCGGTTTTCCCCATTTGGCCTTCACCGATGGCATCGGCCAAACGGCTGAAGATAACGCTGGCCATAAACTCGGTGGAGGTGTTTTTACCCTTAAAGGCTTCTTCGTCATCCAGATTGCGATAGTTCAGGTGTGACAACACTTCCTTGAGCGTTTCGCTGGCGAGGCCGATATCAATCACTAATCCGTCCTCATCAAGCTCCGGGCGCTGAAAGACCACATCAACGACATATGTTGCCCCATGCGTGCGCTGGGCAGGACCAAAAATGTCACCTTTGAAGCTATGCGCAATCATAAAGTGATCACGAACACATAGACGGTACATAAACGCTCCTGATAGTAAGCTGTAGTGGTTAAACGTGAGCGGGGTAACGAAGGCGGTGACATAGCACGTCGCTGTCCGTAGAAAAGAGTTTGGGAGCAAGCTGGGGCAAGGCGTCAAAGTCGCTCTCGCCACTAATCAGTGCGTCTAATCGGCTATCGTTTAACAGGCTCAAGGCCAACATTAAACGGCGCTGGAAGTCCCATCGCGGGCGCAATTTAGCGGGTAACTGGCCCACCTGGCTGGCGCGCAGGCTAAGGCGCAGTGAATGAAACGCACCGCCCAAGGGGATACTCACCTCCCCTTCGCCAAACCAGCTCATTTCGATAACTCGGCCTTCGTTGCCGACCTGGCTTAGCGCTTGGCGTAAGCCTTCGGGATGGCCGCTGGCGTGAATGATGCAGTCTTGATCGTTGGGCGCTTTTTCCGGGGTACAAAAGACAAGGCCTAAACGCTCGGCGAGCGCCTGGCGCTTCGGGTTAATATCAATCAGCGTGACGCTCACACCGGGGATCTGTGAACACAGGTAAGCCACCAGGGCGCCTACAACACCGGCCCCGATAACACTGACGCGTTCCCCAAGCATTGGTTCGGCGTCCCAAACGCCGTTAATGGCCGTCTCCATATTGGCGGCCAGCACGGCGCGCGGCACCGGTATACTGTCAGGAATAGGCAATACGGCGGAAGCAGGAACGACATAGCGATCCTGATGGGGATAGAGACAAAATACCGTTTTGTTAAGCAGGTGCGCAGGCCCTTGCTCAACAACGCCGACACTACAGTAGCCATACTTGACCGGCGCGGGAAAACTACCTGCCTGAAAAGGGGCCTGCATACGCTCCACTTCGCTTTCGGGTACGCGGGCATTGAATACCAGCGACTCAGTGCCACGGCTAACGCCACTGAACAGGGCACGTACGCGTACGTCTTCCTCCCCTACGCTGGTGAGCGTCTCTTTTTTAAGCTCGCCGACCCTTGGACGCGTTACCCAGAAGGCAGTGGCCGTATCGTTCGCCGACATGTCATTTCCCTATTATTCGCGTTTTCATCCAATCAGCTGGGCACCTCTGCCGTTAATCTGGCATGGCCAACGTATGAAATTTTTGTGGCGTACCGTAAAGCTTAGCCCAGAAAAGACACAGGTCGATGAATGCGGGCGCCAATTTCGTTTAAGAACGGTTAAAAATGTACGCAGGTACTTTTCAGGGACATCAATACGCTATGATTAATGGGGTAGACAACCGCAGAGCCACGTATAAGAAGCGTATATATAAACAGGCTCACCCATCAATTGACTGCGGGCGGGATATCCGCTTTGCGAGACACAATGGTTCGAATTACCACGCTCGCTTCTAGCCATCTTTTATCGAGCCGCCTCTACAGCGCCAGCGAACTAGCGGTGGGCAGTTTGCTACTGCTGGGGCTGGGCAGCCTGCTACCCACATTGACGGTAACGGCTTTGAACTGGGGGCTAGCGTTTGGCACCTATGCGTTTATTAGCCTTTTCGTATTGATTTTCTGGTCGGGTGGCGCACTTGGCTGGGCCAACAGAATAACGTTACTGCGCGCCGTATTAGTCGCGTTGGTGGCGGGGGCGCTGGCCGACAATGTATTCACTCATGCCATTTGGCTATGGCTTGTTACCGCGACCACCGCGCTGATGCTGGATGGCGTGGACGGCTGGATAGCCAGAAAAACGCAGAGCTATAGCACGTTTGGCGCCCGTTTTGATATGGAGCTGGATGCGCTGCTTATCCTGTTGCTCTGTGTGGGGTTAATTCAACTTGAATCGTTAGGGCTGTGGGTGATTTTGATTGGCGTTACGCGCTATTTATTTGTGGTGGCTAGCTGGCACTTTACGTGGCTTTCAGTCCCTTTATTTGCCAGCATACGCCGTAAAGTGGTGTGCGTTTGGCAAGTATCCGCCCTGCTATTGGCGCTCACCCCGCTGACGCCCACGCTCGTTGCGAGCCTATTGGCGTTTAGCGCACTACTCTCACTTTCCTACTCCTTTGGCATCGACACTTGGTGGCTTTATCAACAGCGCCGACGCCAAGCACTT
>NZ_JBQSXT010000020.1:0-69804 GCF_052378605.1 Halomonas sp. AOP27-A1-41 | reverse complement strand
ATTACCGGGGGGGGTACACAAGAAAACCCGCCACGTGACGGGTTTGAATAATACTGTTTAATCATCATTTATACGGGGAACCATAGGTAGTAAGAATTTTGGCAAGCGCATTCGTGATGTTTGCGAGTCTACATACTCGCGCCAAAAGGACCACACGTGATGAGGCGAATTTTTGGTCGCAAACTCCTCAAGTGCATCTATATTATCTTTTAAATCAACAGCTTGTATAGTGTAGTCAATGTAATAACTAGCTTCTATTTGTGCAAGAAGGCACGGTTCAGCTTCCTCATCACCACTTACAGGTTCTGTATATCGTACGCCTAAATCAATATCTACTCGAAATATGTATGTAGCCTCTACCTCACTACCAGTGATCTCAAGGAGAGAAGTGCTTTTAACCAGTTTTTTAGTTTGAAAAGCAATACCTGAGTCATCAGAAGAGGCTCTAGGCTCGTAGTCTTCAGATACCCAGCCATCGAATCTATGCATTTGAATATCTAGAAGACTCAGCCCATCCTGGGCTTTCCTAAGCAATGATTCACTCATGCAGTGCGCAACCTTGGAGAATTATGCCAATCATGGCTATTGCCAACGTTTCTAGTTGTCAAAACTTTTAAAGTTTTCTGACTCGCCACTTTAGGCCGTATCCGCGTTTCGGTTTCCTTTATTTTGACCCATCCATCCATGGTGTCTTCCATGGCGCAATCAAAACCTCTGAAGCTAGCTAGAATCGTAGTAATCATTTGATTCAGGCTAGCACCTTCCTTATCAGCAATATCAGAAAGAGAGGCATGTAGGGTTTTAGGAATACGCAGTGTAATTCGACCGCTGTAATCATCCTTATGAACGATTGGAGAAGGCATTTGCCGTCCCTTTTCGGCCATAATTTCCGCGGTAGTGTCAATCGTGTCAAGAGCAAGGGCGTATGCCTCGCTTTGAGTGTCACCGTATTCGGCCACATCAGGAAGCTCAACAACCTTTGCTTCATAGCCATTGTCTTCGTCAATATACCTGGTAACGATGTTATAGCTATCAGCACGCATATCATTTCTCCTGCAGCATATAATTAACCAGCTCATCTTCATATTGAGTGAGAACTGTTATTATTTTTTGGATATAGGCTGGTTTTATCTCTGGGTCTCGACCGTGACCACAGTCCAGAGAGCTTGATGTGAAGGATGGTAGGTGATCATGGACATAGATTTTATGCCCTCCTTTCTTTCCATCACGAATTTCGAAACCGAGGCGTTGTAGGACTTCACACGCCTCTTTGCATTTCATGTTTGCTTTTCGTTGCCTTAATTCATCTTTAATGTTTGCTAATTCTTCAACAGCTTGTCTTTCTCCAGTGTCCTTTAAACCCATACTAGCACCATTGTGACACTACCGGCAGTGTCATTTTGATTGATTTTTTCCATTGATGCGGTTGAAATGAATCAATGGTGTGGAAAAATTATTATTAACAGCCAGTTAAAGATTGTTGCGAGGATCTGGGCCAAAGACGAATCCTCTGGTGCAAGCATACGCTCAAAAAATTTCTTTTTTTCATACTTGATCCGTCAAGTACTGCTAGCAGTTAATGTTCTTTTAATCTGTGAATACTGGTCGCAGTATGCTTAGTTATTTAGCGTTAAATCTACCATGGCCTCTCTACATGCAGCTATAGGCATCTAGACAGGATGGACCTCAGCATATGCGCGCGTTACGGGGGGACAGCTTTCTTCTGGGAATATGACATGTCGATCTTGCCCCGAAATCTCCCTGCCGAAGATCCCCTTGATATTCATTTAACACTTTGATGTTAGGTAGTTTCCTAGATAAATCTTTGTCGCCTTTCTCGCCACATAATACTTGCTCAACGTGTTTACGGCCGATGATTAATGCTCCTGCTGCATTTACCAGCCAAGGTATACCCATATTAGAGAGCGCCTCAGTTTGTTCTTTAGTGCGCTTTCGACCAGTCAGCTTTCCTGGCTCCTCAGGTATCAAGAATAAGCTGTCACTTTATGCCTCCGTACAAACGAAAAGGCCGCCAAAAGGCCAATGCCAGTCAGTTAAGGGGGTCATCCATTAGCTGACAATGCGATATTCTGGTATCAGTGGCTTTCTGATACTAGGTTTTTATGTATTTTAGTCAGGCCATTGATGCCATCGCTCGCGTTTCTCCTGAACGCTTCTCCAGCCTCGCGGATGCTTTCTCCCCCGAGTTGATTGGCGAGTGCCTGGAACACGCCGGTGTCGCCACCTTGCGTAAACGTCGATTACCGCTTGGTCTGGTCGATTGTCGGCATGGCACTTTTCGGCATATCCCGATGGGGCAAGTCGTTAATCAGCTCGATATTGTCTTGCCCGGCCAGCGTCCTTTCGTGGCGCCCAGTGCCGTTGTCTAGGCACGTCAATGCCTCGGGGTGGAGACCGTTAAACGTGTTTTCGAACAAACGCAGGCCCTCTGGCAGGAGCAAACGCCCCAGCCTCATTGGTGTGGGCTCTCCCTTCTGGCAGTGAATGGCGTGTATGGCGGACACCCGGTTCGCCCGATAACCAGACCGCCTTCGCCCGCACGCGCAATGCGCACCGTGAAGCGAGCTATCCCCACTCGGTCCGCATGGTGTGCCAAATGGAGTTGGCGAGCCATCTGGTGGCGGGCGCTGCGTTCGACAGCATATCGACCGGCGAAGTGGCATTGACGACAGACCTGATTGCCAGTACGCCTGACCATTCATTGACGTTATTTGCCCGCGACATTAGAAGCGCACCTGATGACTCGCAAGATCAAGGGGAAAGAGGTTCGGGTGATGACGTCGATGACCTATCCGCTGCGCTTTCCGGCTGCTGATATCGTGAATATTTATGGCTATCGCTGGGAATTATGGGGGTTGCTCGCTTACAACTTGATACGCTTTCAGATGGCCTGAATGGCCTACAGTTTAGACAGCATTCACCCAAATTAATTGGGTTTTCACTAGGCTGACCATTTGGTTATCAAGGAGTTATCGGTGTTGCCGGCGGTATCGCCTGGCCGTATTCCCGAAGTGGTGAGATCGATGTTGGAGATGGCGCCTTTTCTTGCTATCCGCTAGACGAGAAAGGCCATGTCCACGTGCTGTTCGGGCACGACCACAAAAATATACGGTCAGGAAAAAGCCAGTCAGGTTTAACTGACTGGCATTAGCCTTACGAGGGGCGCTTTTTGTGCATTTTATAAAGGAGGCGGCTCTTGGCTGGCGCTGTGTATCAATTAGAAGTGGTAAGCAATGCCCACGCTGCCCGCGTTCAGGTTATAGTCAGATTTGTTTAGGTAGGAGACATACTCAAGCTGACCGGAGATCTGGGGTGTGAAGTTGAGCTGAACGCCGGCACCATAAGAGAAACCGTCATCATCGTCGGATACGGACACGAAGCGGTTAGAGATCGTGGCTTCGGCATAAGAGAAGCCCAGCAGACCGTAGAACGAGAACACATTGTTAACCGGCAGGTGGCCAACAGCATACACGCCCATCAACTGATCAAGCTCTACATCAACGCCCGAGCCACCAATGCTATCGTCACTAAGGCCTGTGCCGATACGCCCCTCAATAGCAACGAAATCATTCAAGAAGTAGCCGCCGCGAATGGTCAGTCCGGTAGGGTTAACGTCATCGCGAATACCATCTACATCGAACACGTAATGGCTGGCCAGCGCACCCACGTAGCCAGAACCTGCGCTGTTAGCCAACGCTGAAGAAGAGGCCAACGCAACAGCAGTGGCGATAACAGCAATGGAAAATTGTTTAGTCATAACGGTCCCTAAGATGTTTTTTAGTAGTAGATCCCAAGGGAGGGGAGTTTACGTATTTATACTTAGGAGGTGAACTGTTTGTTAAGCAAATCCAAGTCAGGGCACTGCTAAATGCCGGGGCTCTGCGCAATTTCCGGACTGAGCCCGCAGGCTGTCGATTTTCCGCTGCACTCGTTGTATTAACTGCTCATAGGTTTTCGACATAAGCATCTCCTTGAGTGACTGGTTGTATATACAGAGTTTGGGGCGGAATATAGCCAGGGGATTTCGTGAAAGCGAGGGGAAATGTTGACTCAAAAGCTGACCTAGCTATGCCTAAATCAGCCCTTTGCAGACTATAGGCACAAAAAAAGCACCGCTAGGTGCTTGATTTGTAGGGGTGTCTGGTGGGGCGGCGGCATTTGAACTGGTTTTTTAAGATGCTGTTATTTAATGATTTTGTTTAAAGGGTTTCAGTTAGGCATACATCGGGGCATACACGCTGCTGGCTGCTGGGGCTATTTTGAAGCTGAGTCGGTGCTGTGCGATGCTTTCATTATTGTTAGGTTTTATGCTGGCGCCAGCCATACAAACAACAAAAGCGCCATTATGGTTGCCATTATCCCTGGGGCAATATTGGGGGAAGGGTTCCGAAGGTACGCGCTCAGGGCGTTATGGTGCTACGAAGATTTTTCCACAGTCAGTGAGAGCGTAGCGATGTCAGAAAAATCATTGAAGCGCCTAATGTTGACCGGCTTATCACGCGCGTAGTGACTCTGCAAAAACCTTGGCAGCCACGCGCGCGTATACATGTCGGAAAATCATCAAACTGTCCTTTTATGGCGTATTAAAATCATCAGACTGGCAGCGGGCTAACTCGCATTCAATGGAGCCCCTTTCGAACTCGGCCCGGTCGTGGTGGCTGTGCAGGCTCCTTTGATAGTCTCTACAGAAACTGTAAGGTGAGCGAGATACTTGAGAGGGGACGTGATTTTTTCGCCACGGGTACGACAAGTATGCCATTACGCTTTAATAATATCTTTTGGTGATTTTATTTAATAAAAAAACAAATAGTTATAGGGGAAGTTTGAAATGAAAATCAACTGTAAAACCATTCTTGCTACTGCTGCCCTTGCTACTCTTTCGGGCTGTGCATCTTCAGTGCCAACGACATATCAGCAAGTCCCATTGTCAAATACATATAGCCGGATAGGGCAAGACACTTTGGCCGAGTTTTGCAGTAATGCTGGCCAAATCTCCCGCACGATTATGCGCGCTCGTTTCGGTTCAGATAGAGCGCCCAAGTCTCAGGTACTCAATGCTATGAACGCTGAGGGGGGAAATCAAATATGGGCTCACGAAATTGCGACCGCAGCTTACAGGCTACCGACCAGCCAGATAGGGCCATTTGCTCTAGCTGAGCAAATTGAAGGTATGTGCTTGGAGATAGATGAACCTAGTGTAATTGTCTCCCAAAATCATATCGATAGTATGCCTAGTGCTGAGAAAATTGTAATACGTCAGCGTGAGGATTATGCCGCAAGTAACAAATCGCCTTTAGAACAAGCAGAAGAGGTAGGCGGTGATATAAATGGGCCATGCGGTCGCATTGAGATCAGGGATGCTTATAGTCCATCTGGCAATGTTAAAGTATATGATATTCCGTCAATAGGCTGCGTAGCTGAAGAGTCGGGAGAGATTCAAGGAGTGCCTTATTCAGTCAACCTCACCTCGGGGGCAGGCCGCTTTTATAATGAGCCAGCACCTCACGGGGTAGGGGAAGATATTCATTGGGTGGTCAATTGTTCAACAGATAGTATTACTGATGCCAGATCTTGCACGATAAGAAGAGATGGCTTCTTTTTGTACTGGCAAAATGGCTACAGCATTATGACTACAGGAGAGGCTTATCCTGGTAGTAACATGAGTTTCAGGGTAGACGATAATCCAGCATTTTCCGCTCCTGAAAATACCGGGCTTACTGGATCGGCAGCTAATCGGCTTGTACAACAAATGCAGGTGGGCAGAACTTTGATTACAAGACACTTAGATTGGCCCTATAACACTCGTGTTGATAAAACGATACCAGTACATGGTTTTTTCGAAGCGCTTACTTATATGCGCAGCGTCAGATAAAAAACCTGCTCAACATCTAGGGCCATAGCCCTGCTATTAAGCAGGGTGTTTCTATGCATTCATAACGACAATATAAGAACTTGATGGCCTAGTAGTGCTACGCAATGGCAGGCCAAATTCAGCTTTTTACAAGTAAATGCGCCGTTACATCTGGTCGATACGACAGCCGAGTTGCTAATGTAGAATATGTTGAATTCTCATTGTTTCTGCACTGAGTATCTGAGCACGTTAATTTGTCGAAAAATCATCATACTGGCAACGGGCTAACTCCCTATCAATGGCGCGCCTCACGAACTCGGCCCGGTTCCGGTGACTATGCTGGCGCCCTTGCTTCATCAAGGTGTCGATGCTGGCTACGGTGTCAGCTTCCAGAGAAACAATAAGGCGAACGGGACGAGTGAAGCGGCGCGGGTTATGGCTCATGGCGTTGGCTCCTTTTTATATTCGGGAAATTATGCCTAACAGACTGGCGCTGGCGCCAGGTTAGGCCATATCGCCTTGGCGGCAGCGCTTGCGGGTTGCTTGGGAAGTGGTGGCTTACCAGCCGTATTCGCCTTCTCGCTTTAGGCGAGTAATAACCAAGTTGGCAGCGTGACGACCAGCATTGTCTTTGCGGTGTGACTTCGGCTCAACGTTTGCCGTCGCCTGCCATGCTTCCACATACCTTTCAGACAGTCTCTTCTGCATTCGGGGATGAAGTCTTAGTAAGCCAGTCGCTACATGGCGGCGATCTTCCGGCGCTAGAGGGCAGCGAGCAGCGATCCACTCTAGCCAGTCGGTTAGTGTTTCAGGTTTGGGATCTTCATTTTTTTCTGAAAATGGCCCATCTATCACCCCCTCCAAACCCCCTAAAGGACTTTGGGGTGGTTTACGGGGGGTGTCGTCGCCCCCTTTATCTATTTTTTCTAGCCAGCGTCCCATTACTCGCTCTCCTGATTCGGTATATATTCCGAATGCCAATAGAAGTCGATGCGTGGCCTTCCGGTTGTCGGCACTTCCATTTCAGTTAGATAGCCATGCTCAACAAGTAGATCTAAAGCCCCTTGCACAGCATCGGTCGTGTCCAGCCCTTGCCAACCACGTTGCTTTACTTGCTTAACTTTGAATGGGTTGGGCAGCTTGTTACGGCGTTTCAATATCAGCTTGGCACCTTGGATGCCGCTGTTGGTGGCCGCGCTATAAAGGCGTTCTGCATGGGCGCGTAAGAAGTCGGCCCATTCCAGGGCGCGAGCGGTAGAGGTCTCACCCACGCTGCCTTGCTCGCCTTCAATCACCGCAAACAGTAACGCCAGGCTGCCAACGGTCTTAGGCATCTTCAGCAGGTGTTCGGCCATCAGCGGTGAAAGGTTGCCGGAACGGCACTCGATGTTGATTTCAGTCATCCACTCAATGAACAGTTCTTGCGCATCGGGAGTGAACCGCCAAGCGGGCGGGTTGCCATCGTCATCAACGCCTAATTCCAGCGAATGAAGTCGATAAAATACTTGGGCAAAACGCTCCTTTGCCTTCGGGGCGGGGCGGCGGTCGATCCATTGCCAAGACTGCTTAGCATCAGGCCAGACGGCAAGCTGAAAGCGCTGAATTAGGCCATCGTTCACAGTGCCTTTAGCACCGCGCACGATAGGCGCTAGCTTGCTTGGCTGAATGCCGCCGATGATATTTAAGGCGCACCGCTCAATAGCCACCGTTCCCCGGCCTATGCGGTCATAAGTAAACCGGGAATCACCGTTGAAGCACTCTAGGTAAAAAGCACGCTCGGCAGCATTTTCTTCTTGTTGTAGCTTTGCCAGCAGCCCTGCCAGCTCATCCCGCAAGATGGTTAAGTGGTTGTTAAACTGGTTCATCAGTTCGCCCGCTTTCTCAACCGTCGCATCATTTAGAATCAGTCGCTCAGCAGGTGCTGGTGGTGTAGGTTCTGACACGCTGCTTAGGGTCGCCTTGGCTGCGTCCATATCGCCTTTAGCGGCTTGCTCTTTTGCTTTCTTCTTTGCCGCTGCCTTGGCAACATCAAATAGTTCTACCTCCTCCTTATGGGCCTTGGCTGCCTTTTCATGTTCGCGCCTAGCATCGGCCTCAATACCATCAATAGGAAAACGCATAGCTTTGATGGCGGGGGTCTTCATGGCGGAAGGGTCGCCCACCAGCACCGCCCATAGGACAATGACAATTTCCCAATCATCGTGTTGTTTAGGGCGCATCCGTACCTTGTGGCCTATTAAGCCAGACAGCAGCGCCAATGCCGATACAGCACAATATTCGGGCGGGCACTGGATACGCTGCGCAACGTCTAATACATAGCTTCGCAATTCCTCTGGAAGCATTTCAGGGTTAAAGCTAGGCACTTCAGGTAAGCTCTCCGGCAATGCCTTGGGGAGTGCTAACTTATCAAGTCGCTGATCTAGCCAGCTTTCAGCCGTGTTAGACATGAGTGCCCACCTCTTTTGCAGCAGCCCTTAGACGGCCAGCAGCCAAGGCTAGGCGGTTGCGGTCGTCATCAGATAGCAGCGTCCCACTTTGCACAGCTTCAGCCGCTAATAGAGCAATCAGGGCTTCACGGGCAACCGCTGCCAAGACGTCACGGGGAACCCAACGTTCACCAGGGCGCTTGCTAGCGGTGTATGCATCGTTATCACGTTGAGGGAATAGGTCTTTTAGCTCTAAGCCAATAGCGGCTAGCACGTCCCCGGTTGGGCATCCTGCAAAGCACTTCATTAGGATGGTGCCGTCTGCGGTTTCACGAATTGCCAGACTAGGCGAACGGTCTTGGTGTGCAGGGCAACACGCTAGCCATCGCCCCGGCCCGTTTTCCTTCACCTTGTCGAGTTGGTTCAACATGGCGTGAACGTCTGGGCGGATGCTATTATTGGCTTGAACAGTATTCTTTTGCGCTCGGCTTCGGTCGGGCGCTTTTATTTGTCCGTGCATAGGCCCACCTCATCGGCGCTGTTATTAGTAGGGAAGTAATACAGTGCAACGCGGTTATGCTTTCGCCCCCATGGATCAATTACGTCTTGGAGATGGGTGCGTATATCGTGGCCTTTCTCTCGAAGTTCACAGATGCGGGCGCCGGGGCGTAAAATATTTTCTTCTTGGATTAGCTCAATAGTGGTAGCGGCCGCTTGCTTGAGGCGAGCCAATATACGGGCGTGTTGGCTTGCCGCATCGATTTGGTGAATATTCATGCAGCACCTCGCTCGGCCAACTTGGCCTCTAGCCAGGCGTTCAACTCAGTAACGGGGAAGTAGCAGGTAGCCTGCTGGCTATCGCTGAACTTCAACGGGCGGGGAAAGCTGGGGTCGTTTTTGAGTAGCTTGTCTATGCCGCTGCGGGTCATATCCATAGCGCGGCATAAGTTGGGCTTTGTGATTAGCTTCTGGTCTTGGGGAAGTGATTCGATATGCATTTAGGTGCCTCCGTTGTGTATGGGAGGCATCATAAGGCGGTGAATGTGGGTAAGCTTTGGGGTCTTACCCACGAATATTGATATGCTTCCTTATTGCTTCAAACGATTTTCCGCCACCCTCTGGCGATTCTGCGATTATTCGAGCGACTTCGCGCGCCGAAGGATCTTTTTTGGGATTGGTAGCACGTTTCGCGGTGACGATTTCATCTGCCTTGCGCTGCCACACGTCCCACTCGGGTTGTCGCTCCTCTTGTATTTTACGGCGGGCTTCCTCTACGTTGCGTCCAAACTGCTTAGAGACGCCTTCCTCCCACAGCTCGCGCAAGTTATTTCTTATGGATACTAGACCCCGGTGAAGCCATCGCTTTGCGTCCTCCATATCCCCCTCGCTATACGCATTAAGTGCGACACGGAGAAACTTAATAGCACCTGGGTTCCGCTCTTGAATATCAGGGATTAGCTCATAAGCCTTGTCTATCTGCTGCTGAATGAACTTGGCAATATCGACTCCCTCAGGGAACTCAAGTCGGGAAGCCTCTTCATTCAAAGCCTGAGCTTCATAGCCAGCTTGGTGTACCACACTGCGGACTTTATCAGTAGTCATCGAGCTGCTCCTGCTCGCTTCAGCTCAACAACATTGCCACGCTCAAGCATGTCCAAGTGGTCGGCGTACCACTGCATCATGTGACGGCGTTGCTTGATGTATTGGGCCTTGTTGTAGACACCTGCCACACCGTCTTTAACGTGCGATAGCTGGGCCTCTATGTGGTCAGCGTTATAGCCGTGTTCATTCAGGATCGTGCTAGCGATGTGTCGGAAGCCGTGGGCGGTCTGGCGTCCCTCATAGCCAAGGCGGCGTAATGCCATGATGAATACCGTGTTAGAACGTGGCGCTGTCTTGTCGCTGCGTCCAGGGAAAAGCAGCGGTTGGTATCCGGTTAGTTGGTGAAGGTTCTGAAGGGCTTCAATAGCTTGCTTAGCTAGGGGAACAGTATGCTCACGGCGGCGCTTCATGCGCTCGGCTGGGATCGTCCATAGTGCTTTGTCTAGGTCGAACTCTTCCCAGCGGGCTTCCCTTAGCTCTGAAGGGCGGGCAGCCAGGCGAGAAAGCAGGAATAGGCCAAGGCGTACATCTTCAGCATGGGGATAAGAGCCAATAGCGCGTAGCAGGGCAGGTAGTTCGTCTTGGCTAACGTGGGAATAGTTGGTTGCCCGGCGCGTGGTCAGGTGCTTATGCAGGCTCTCTAGTGGGTTGTACTGGATGCGGCCACTCACTAGCGCCAGGTCGTACACTTCACGGCAGATAGCGCGTATGCGGCTGGTCTGCTCAATGATCCCGGTCTTTTCCAGTTTACGCAGAAACTCCAACCACTCCATGGACGTTATGTCGTTGAAGGGGCGCTTACCAAACTTGGGGAACACATGCTTTTGCAGTGCGCCAATTACGCGGGTAGCTGTGCCGTCTGTCCAATTCTGCCGCTTGTTGGTGTGCCACTCTCGCGCCAGCGCTTCAAAGGTGCTGTTGGCAGCTTCTAGGGTTGCGGCTTCTCTTGTACGCTTAGAAACGATGGGATTCTCTCCCTTCGCTGCGTCTGCCCTAAGTTGGTCGGCTTTCTCACGGGCTAAGCTGCCGCTAGTCTCTGGATATCCGCCAAGGCCAATCCACGACCACTTGCCGTCTGGCTTCTTATAGCGCAGTTCCCAAGACTTGGAGCCGTTGGGCTTCACCCTGAAGTAAAGGCCGCTGCCGTCCAGTTCCCTGTATGCCTTGGCCTCTGGTTCCAGTGTCGCCAATACCGTGTCAGCCAGCGGACGGCGCTTAATCTGTGAGCGTTTCATGCTTGTATGCCTCTGGTTCACAATATCGTAAAGCATACACACAGGCATACACGGTGCGCAATGCTGTATGGGTATATGTGAAAGCATACAGACACAAAAAAACCCGCACGGGGCGGGCTTTTCAGCTTCATTCAGACCTATGTGGAAGCATCTGAATTTAGGTAGGTGGTGGAGGCGGCGGGAATTGAACCCGCGTCCGCCAGCACGCGCCTATTGGCTCTACATGCTTAGATTTCGTCATTTGTTTTAACGCCACTGACTCCGACGATCAGGATTCAGCAACGCGAGCCTTCTAAAGTTTAACGCTTGGCGAGAAGACACCACCAAACGCGGTCCTATCAGCTTTAGCTCGTATCCCCTCAATGATGAATAGGCACATCACCTTGGGGCCAGACAAGAAGCTAACAGTTTAAGCTGCTAGCGCGCCTTGAGCGTAGTTTTCGTCATTTGCGACTATTTTTTCGTGATGTGGGATTTACGAGATACATCACGCTCTCGGCATGCACCGCAAGGGTTGTCACCGGCGTCGAAACCATGTCGCCCCCTTCTTTCAGATGAGCATTCTAACGTGCTCACACCTGATTGACCAGTTAAGCCTTGTTATGTTCCCGCATAATTCGTCCTTTTTGACGGCTCCAGTCACGATCCTTTTCTGTCGCCCGCTTGTCATGCAGCTGCTTACCGGTCACCAGCGCCAATTCACACTTCACCTTATTGCGCTTCCAGTAAAGCTTAAGCGGCACACAGGTGTGGCCCTTGTCTTGGGTAATCGAAAAGATTTTGGCGATTTCTTTACGATGCAGCAGTAGTTTGCGCGTGCGCGTAGGGTCGGCAATTTCATGAGTGCTTGCTGTATTAAGCGGCATGATGTGGCTGCCAAGCAGGAAGGCCTCGCCGTTACGCACCAGAATGTAGGTGTCGGTAAGCTGAGCTTTACCCGCACGCAGGCTTTTGACTTCCCAGCCGGAGAGTGCCAACCCTGCTTCAAAGGTCTCATCGATATGGTATTCGAATCTTGCCTTCTTGTTCTGGGCAATAACGCTGCTGCCGGGGCCCTTGCTGTTACCTTTCTTAGTGGCCATGAAACCTCATCTATAATCTGTCGGTGGCACCCCCTTCGTTATATGGGGAGGCGTGATACCATTCAAGGTCTGAATAAATGTTTCCCATGATACGCTTTGGGCACTGTGAAGTCAGCGGAGAGGTCAATGCCAACCGTCAATCGTTCCGCCCTGGTGCGGCACACCCCCCAGCAAATGTTCGATCTGGTCAACGATTTCGAACACTACCCCGAGTTTTTACCAGGCTGTCGTCAGGCGCGACTGGTAGAGCGTGACGCCACCCACTTAATTGGGGAAATGACGCTGGGCCGTGCGGGGATAGAGCAAACGATCACTACACGTAACGACCTGTTTGCCCCCGAGCAAATCGAGATGTCGCTGGTAAAAGGGCCATTTAAGCGCTTGAAAGGCCACTGGCGGTTCACTCCGATGGGAGATGATGCTTGCAAGGTGAGTCTGGAAATGGAATTTGAGTTTGCCAGCCGCCTGCTCAGCATGGCCTTTGGTCGATTGTTCCAGCAAATCGCCGGTCAATTGGTCGATGCCTTCACTAAGCGCGCTGACGAGCTGTATGGGCGGTGATCGACTTCAGGTAGAGGTTGCCTTTGCGTTGCCTGCCAAGCAACGCCTGGTGGCGCTGGAAGTGCCTGAGGGCACCACTGCCCGGCAGGCGGTAGCACTTGCTAACCTGCCTCAACTATTTCCGGAATTACCCGAAGACACGTTCAGCAAGGCGCCGCTGGGTATTTTTGGCAAAGCGCTACGCAACCCCGAGACGCACACATTGCGCACCGGGGATCGTGTCGAAGTCTATCGCCCGCTTGAGATAGACCCTAAAGCTGCCCGCCTGGAACGTGCCAAGCGCCAAGCAAGCGGCCAGTAACGTTGCTACTCAGCGCGCAATACGGGCTGAGGCGCGGGTGCTGTCTCCGGTGTTTGCGTACTTACATTCTCCTGGGGAAGCGCATTCAGCGGGTCGGCGCCTTCAACGGCAGGCCCCAGGCTGGTGTCGGTGCTTAGCGGAAGATCGGTGGAAAAATCGCCCTGCTGCTGAACATTGGCTAAGCGGCCCATCGGGTCAAAGGTAAGTGTGACGCGTCGCTGTACAACGCCACCGTACGCTTCGTCCAATCGATAGACGTAATCCCACTGGTTTGAATCAAACGGGGCTTCCAACAAAGGGCGGCCCATAACGTAGGTGACCTGCTCCTGCGTCATGCCCGGCTGAAGCTGGCTAACCATTTCTTCGGTTACCAGATTGCCTTGAGGGATGTCACGTTTGTAAACACCGACGTAACTACAGCCACTTACAACAGTAAGGGCAACGGAAAGCGTAATGATGCGAGTCAATTTTTGCATTTGGACCTGTTCTTCACTATCGTGGTTTCGGTCGATCATACCCGACCTAACCTGTTACTGCGAAGAGCAACCATGGCCGATCAGAACCATGAACTGCGCAAAGCCGGGCTGAAAGTGACCCTGCCGCGCGTCAAGATCCTTCAGATTCTCGAAAATGCTTCGGGTCAACACCACCTTAGCGCAGAAGAAGTGTATAAAACACTGATTGATGCGGGCGAGGATGTTGGCTTGGCAACCGTTTACCGCGTGCTGACGCAATTTGAATCAGCAGGTTTGGTAATTCGTCATAATTTTGACGGTGGCCACGCAGTCTTTGAGATGACGCAAGAAGACCATCACGACCATATGGTGTGTTTAGAAAGTGGTGAAATCATCGAGTTTCTTGATGACATCATTGAACGACGCCAGCAAGAAATTGCAGAAGAGCACGGCTACGAGCTTGTCGATCACGCTCTGGTGCTTTACGTACGCCCTCGCGGGTCGGACGTAACGCGCCAGGTTAACGTGCCGATCAATAAAAAATAGGGTTTCCCGCAAAACCTGTTTTGGCCGTGATGCAAACCCTCATGTCGCTCCTTTTTACAGGGAGCAGCATGGGGGTATTTTGCGTGGTAGCCGTTAATTAGATAGTGATGTGAGAAAGCTCTTAATGAGGCGGGCGCTGGCTGGCATGCAGCATTTCCTGGGCATGAGCCAGTGTTTGGTCAGAGAGCGTGACCCCGCCTAGCATGCGCGCAAGCTCGCTGATGCGGCCTCGCTCGTCCAGCAAGGCCATATAGGTACGCGTAGTATCCCGCTTGGCACGCTTTTCAATATGCAGGTGCTGATGCGCCTGCGCGGCCACCTGGGGCAGGTGCGTTACGGTCATTACCTGGCCGTTCTCACCTAGCTTGCGCAGTAACTGGCCGACAATTTCCGCCGTGGCGCCTGAAATACCCACATCCACCTCGTCAAACACCAGGCTTGGAATCGTCGAGTGCGAGGCGGCCACCACCTGAATCGCCAGGCTGATACGCGAAAGCTCACCCCCAGAGGCGACTTTGGCGAGCGGGCGAGCAGGCTGGCCTGGGTTGGCGCTGATCAAAAACTGCACGCTATCCAACCCTTCAGGCGTAGGCGTTTCACGCGAAGCAACGGCCACTTCAAAGCGGGCCTTACCCATGGCCAAAAAGGCCAGCTGCTGCTGAACTTCTTTACCCAGCCGCAGGGCAGCTTTTTGACGGGTATCGCTGATTTTCTTGGCTTCGCTGCGGTAGCGCTCACGATACTCGGCGACCTGTCCACTCAGCGCTTCAAGGTCCTCATCGCTGGCTTCCAACTGAGCCACTTCACGTTGAAGGGTGCTATGCAGGGCGTAAATTTCTTCAGGCGCGACGTGATGCTTGCGCGCAATGCGGTGTATATCCGTCAAACGCTCTTCCACCCACATCAGGCGCTCTGGGTCGAGCTCGGTGCTGCTGGCAAAGCGCTGCAACTCGCTTGAGGCCTCTTCCACCTGAATGCGCGCATCGCTGAGCATGGCGAGCGTATTGGCAAGCGTGCCCTTATCGCTGCCCGGCAGGGCGCTTAAGTGTGCATAAGCTTGATTAAGAAGCGACAGCGCGCCGCCGTCATCGCTGGCGCAGCAGTCGGCAGCCAACTGGGTTTCACGCAGGGTCTCTTCGGCATGCGCAAGGGTCAGTTGCTCCTCTTCAAGCGTCTGTAGTTCGCCTTCGCCCAGGCCCAGCTGGTCCAGCTCTTCAACCTGGTAGCGCAGCAGTTGGCGCTTGGCTTCTACTTCACTGCCTTCTTCACTGAGCTTTTTAAGCCGTCGTCGCGCATTGCGCCATTCGTGGAAGGTTTCTGCCAGTTGCTGGCGAGCCTCCCGTAGCCCGGCATAGTCATCCAGCAGGGCCTGGTGCACCTCTTCACGCATTAACGCTTGATGGGCATGCTGGCCATGAATTTGAATGAGCTGCTCGCCAAGCGATTTTAAGTCCGAAATGGTCGCTGGCTGACCGTTAATCCACGCTTTTGAACGTCCACTGGCGGTCACTACACGGCGCAGTAGGCATTCGTCGGTGGGGAGCTCGCGGGCCGTTAGCCACTCGACGGCGGCGGGCAGGTGCTGAATGTCGAAACGCGCCGATAGGTCGGTGCGCTCGCAGCCGTGGCGCACGCTGCCAGCATCGGCGCGCTCACCAAGGCACAGGCCCAGTGCGCCTAGAAGAATGGATTTGCCTGCACCTGTTTCCCCCGTGATGGCCGTCATGCCGTGGGTCAGGTCAAGCTCAAGGCGGTCGACAATGGCGTAATCTTGAATCGCTAGCTGAGTAAGCATGATGCCTCCTGAGGCGGTGCGACACAGAAGCTGGATACTTATCCAATAAATGTTGTTTTATACAGTAGTCGATAACTGACTTCAATGCTCCTCTTGAGATGGCTTTTATGGCCCCCATATAGCCTCTATACGTGTTTAAGGCTGTTTTAAAACTGATTTATTGATTATTTTTTATGAGCAGTGTTGGGCAGAAAAAGCCCGAACCCTTTTGAGGAGCATGGCATGGCAAAAGAACCGCAAACTCCATTAGATGACGAACTCGCTCGCCAACAGCGTGAGGCCGATATGGACCAAGAGTCTGAAGAGCGCTTGATTGATGGGGAGCTGGAAGGCCTGATTAACGACGAGGCGCCGCTTGAAGGCAGCTTCGCCGACCCGGAGGCCGATGTACTCGCCGCTCAGGTAAATGAGCTGGAGCAAAACCTGGCAGAAGCCAAGGACCAAGCGTTGCGCGCCGCCGCTGAAGCGCAGAATGTTCGCCGCCGTGCCGAACAGGAAGCAGACAAGGCGCGCAAGTTTGCCTTGGAAAAATTTGTCAAAGAGCTGCTGCCGGTGGTGGATAGCCTGGAAAAAGCGCTTGAATCCATGCAGGACGACGCCTCTGAGGCGCATCGCGAGGGCGTTTCCATGACGCTCAACATGCAGCTAGGGGTGCTCAATAAATTTGGTGTTGAAAGCGTTGAGCCCCAGGGCGAGCCCTTTGACCCCCAGGTGCACGAAGCCATGGCGATGGTGCCGAACCCCGAACTTGAGCCCAACACCGTAATGGAAGTGATGCAGAAAGGTTACTTGCTCAATGGTCGTTTGGTTCGCCCGGCGATGGTCGTGGTCAGTCAGAAGGCAAATTAAGCCGATTTAGTGACGTAAAGCGTAAAAAAGCCCTTGAAAAGTCACTGGCGGCCCCCAGATAAAGGTCAACCCCGCGGGGAAATCCCGCACACGTTTTAAGTATTGAGACAACTGAATTCGAGGTTTTTGCTATGGGACGCATTATTGGTATTGACCTGGGTACTACCAACTCTTGTGTGGCAGTACTTGATGGCGACAGTGCTAAAGTTATCGAGAATGCTGAAGGTGGCCGTACCACGCCTTCGATCATCGCTTACACCGATGACGGCGAAACTCTGGTAGGCCAGGCCGCCAAGCGCCAAGCCGTTACCAACCCGGAAAACACGCTTTACGCCATCAAGCGTCTGATCGGCCGTCGCTTTAAAGACGACGTTGTTCAGAAAGACATCAAGATGGTGCCCTACAAAATCGCTGAAGCTGACAATGGCGATGCATGGGTAGAAGTGAAAGGTAAAAAAATGGCGCCGCCGCAAGTAAGTGCGGAAGTGCTGAAGAAAATGAAGAAAACCGCCGAAGATTACCTCGGCGAAGCGGTAACGGAAGCAGTTATCACCGTACCGGCTTACTTCAACGACAGCCAGCGTCAGGCCACTAAAGATGCAGGCCGCATCGCGGGTCTGGACGTTAAGCGTATTATCAACGAGCCGACCGCAGCCGCACTCGCCTACGGTATGGACAAGTCACGCGGTGATAAAACCATCGCCGTTTATGACTTGGGTGGCGGTACGTTCGATATCTCGATCATCGAAATTGCCGACGTTGAAGGCGAAACCCAGTTTGAAGTACTCGCCACCAATGGCGACACCTTCCTGGGCGGTGAAGATTTCGACTTGGCGCTGATCAACTACCTGGTCGACCAGTTCAAGTCTGACAGCGGTATTGATCTGTCGGGTGACAACCTGGCCATGCAGCGTCTGAAAGAAGCCGCTGAAAAAGCTAAAATTGAACTTTCAAGCGCCCAGCAGACCGACGTTAACCTGCCCTACATCACGGCTGACAACACTGGCCCGAAACACCTTAACGTTAAGGTGACTCGTGCCAAGCTGGAATCGCTGGTAGAAGAGCTGGTTCAGCGTTCACTTGAGCCCTGCAAAATGGCGCTGAAAGATGCGGGTCTGTCTGCGTCTGAAATCGACGAAGTGATCTTGGTCGGTGGCCAGACACGTATGCCGATGGTGCAGCAGAAAGCCGCTGATTTCTTCGGTAAAGAAGCGCGTAAAGACGTTAACCCTGACGAAGCGGTTGCCGTAGGTGCAGCGATTCAAGGTGGCGTTCTAGGCGGCGACGTGAAAGACGTACTGCTGCTGGACGTTACCCCGCTGACTCTGGGTATCGAAACGATGGGTGGCGTGATGACGCCGTTGATCGACAAGAACACCACCATCCCGACGAAGAAGACGCAAACCTTCTCCACAGCGGATGATAACCAGACGGCCGTGACCATTCACGTCGTTCAGGGTGAGCGTAAGCAAGTGACGCAGAACAAGTCGCTCGGTCGTTTCGACTTGTCTGATATTCCGCCTGCGCCGCGCGGTGTTCCGCAGATCGAAGTGGCGTTTGACCTGGATGCCAACGGTATTCTGAACGTTTCTGCCAAAGACAAAGCGACCGGTAAAGAGCAGTCGATTGTCATTAAAGCGTCCAGCGGTCTGACGGATGAAGAGATCGATCAAATGGTACGCGACGCTGAAGCCCACGCTGACGAAGATAAAAAATTCGAAGCGTTAGTACAGCTGCGTAACCAGGCTGACGGCATGATCCACGCAACGCGCAAAACCGTGCAAGAAGCGGGCGACAAAGCGACGGATGATGAGAAACAGGCCATCGAAACCGCGATCAGCGAGCTGGAAGAAGCCGTCAAGACTGACGACACGGACAACATCCAGAAGAAACTGGATGGACTGACCGAAGCGTCTGGTCAGCTGGCGCAGAAGATGTACGCCGAACAGGCGGAAGCTGCTCAGCAGGCGGATGAAGGTGCTGAGGATGCCAGCACCAAGCAGGAAGATGACGTGGTTGACGCCGAGTACGAAGAAGTCAACGACGACAAAAAACAGTCGTAACATCCTCTTTCTACCAAGGAAGAAGGTAACGCGGGAGGAGACTCCCGCGTTGCTGTTTCCGCGGTCAAGACGCCTAATCAAGAGCATAGTTAACCAGGAGGCGTAGGACCCATGTCCAAACGCGATTATTACGAAGTCCTGGGTGTCGATAAAGGGGCCGATCAGAAAGAGATCAAAAAGGCCTACCGCCGCCTGGCGCAAAAATTCCACCCTGATCGAAACCCGGACGATGATACTGCCTCGGAAAAATTCCGCGAAGTGTCAGAAGCTTACGAAGTGCTTAGCGATGGCGAAAAACGTGCGGCGTACGACCAGTTTGGTCATGCCGGTGTTGATGGCCAGGGCGGTGGCTTTGGTGGCGGCGGTTTCGGTGGTGGTGGCGCGGGTGACTTTAGCGACATCTTCGGCGATGTGTTTGGTGATATTTTCGGTGGCGCGGGCGGCGGCCGCCGTCGTGGTCCTAATGCGCCCGCACGTGGCTCCGACCTTCGCTACAACCTGGAGTTGGACCTTGAGAGTGCGGTAGCCGGTACCACTGTCGACATCCGTGTGCCACGCCACATTGAGTGTGACCGCTGTGATGGCGACGGCGCTGAGCCAGGCTCTTCCAAGGAAACCTGCCCCACGTGTCATGGCCACGGCCAAGTGCGTATGCAGCAGGGCTTTTTCGCGGTACAGCAAACCTGCCCGACCTGTCACGGTAGCGGCCAGCACATCAAAGTGCCGTGCCACAAATGTAATGGCGAAGGCCGTGTGCGTGAAACGCGTACGCTCTCTGTGAAGATTCCGCCGGGTGTTGATACCGGTGATCGCATTCGTCTGAACGGCGAAGGCGAAAGCGGCGTTAATGGTGGCCCAGCGGGCGACCTTTACGTTCAGGTTTCTATCAAAGCGCACCATATCTTCCAGCGCGATGGTAAAAACCTGCACTGCGACGTACCGATCAACTTTGTTGATGCAGCGCTGGGTGGCGAGCTTGAAGTGCCTACGCTGGATGGCCGTGTGAAGCTGAAGATTCCACCGGAGACGCAAACCGGCAAACTCTTCCGTCTACGCGGCAAAGGTGTCAAACCAGTGCGCGGTGGTGCGCCGGGCGACCTGCTCTGCAAAGTCGTTATCGAAACCCCGGTCAACCTGGGTGAAGAACAGCGCGATTTGCTGCGTAAATTCCAGGAAAGCCTGGAAGGCAGCAATAGCCACTCACCCAAGAAAACTGGCTTCTTCGACAGTGTGAAGAAGTTCTTTGAAGAGATGAAGTCCTGATTTTGGTGTGACTGCCCTAACGTAATTGTACAATGTTAGGTTCCGTAGACCCTCGGCCCAGGCCGGGGGTTTTTGACGTTTAAGGAACATAAAGCGTAATGGATAGCTTGCAGGACAAGCCCACGTTGGGCATTTGGCTCAGAATTCTTTCCGGTCTGCTGTTTACCGGCATGTTGGTGTGTATTAAAGCGGTGAGTGATGACGTGCCGGTGGGGCAGTCGGTGTTTTTCCGCTCGTTGTTTGCGCTGTTGCCGATTATGGCTTTTCTGATGATTCGCCGGGAGTTCCCGGGAGGGCTGGCGACGCGTCGTCCGTTGGGCCATGCGCTGCGTTCGGGGTTGGGGGCGGCGGCGATGTTTGCCTCGTTTGCGGCGGTCGCACTGCTGCCCGTTGCCGAGGCAACGCTGTTGGCTCAGCTAACGCCGGTGTTTATGGCGGTGGGCGGGGTGCTATTGCTGGGTGAGCGGTTCTCGTTTTATCGCGCTGGGGCCATTTTGTTGGCGCTTGCCGGTATGGCGGTGCTGGTACTGCCTGGCCTTAATGCCAGCTCTGAAAGTGGCCTGATGACCGGCTATGTGTTGGGCGCGCTAAGCGCACTTTTAACGGCAGGGGCGCTGCTTACCGTTAGGCGCATTTCACGTACTGAAACAGCAGCTTCTATCGCCTTTTACTTTATTTTGGTGTCTGCGCTTGCGGGGCTGGCCACGCTGCCGTTGGGGTGGGCGGCGCTGGATACAAAGGCCCTTTGGCTGTTGGTGCTCTCGGGGCTGTTTGGTGGTGCGGCGCATATTGCCATGACGCTGGCACTTCGCTATGCCGAGGCATCGCGGCTTGCACCGTTTGAGTACATTGCGCTGATTTGGCCAGTAGCCGCCGACTGGGTGCTGTTCGGTATTCCGGTATCAAGTAATTTTTTGCTGGCGCTTCCCTTGATGCTCAGTGGGGTGGCGCTCGCCGCCCTGGAAGGGCGGCGGTTTAGACAGCTTCTTCGACGATAAGCTGGGGGCGGCCTTTCGAGCACGGCTCGATACGTGCCGCGACCTTGTACACCTGGCGCAAAAGCTCAGGAGTAATGACCTCTTCGGTGGGGCCGCATGCGATCAGGCGGCCGTTTTCAAGCACCATGGAGGCATCGGTAAAGCGCAGCGCATGGCCTAAATCGTGGAGCGCCACCAGAATCAGCATCTGGCGCTCATCTGCCAAGCGGCGCAAAACCGTTAGCAGGTTGATCTGGCGGTTAAGGTCCAACGCCGACGTGGGTTCATCCAACATCAAAATCTCGGGCTCTTGTACCAGTGCCTGTGCCGCGCTGACCAACTGGCGTTGGCCGCCGCTTAAATCGCCGATGTCACGCTCGCCAAGTGGCGTGATATTAAGCTCTTCAAGGGCCCGGTCCACCTGGGCCAGATCCTCTGGCTGCACTTTCAGGCTGCGTCCTTGCATGCGTGCGAGCAGCACCGACTCATAAACCGTCAATACCGCTTTGGCGCCGGTGTCCTGGGGCATATAGGCCACCGGGCGCTCGGCGTTTGTATGGCGAATAGCGACGTCACCTTCGCCTTTCAGCAGGCCTAGAATACGCCTGAAAAGCGTCGATTTCCCGGCGGCGTTAGGGCCCAGCAGGGCAACGACTTGACCGCCTTGAAAGCAGGGTGTCGTGATATCTTCCAGAATTGAGCGGCGCCCGTAGCGGGCCGAAACGCGGGTTAGCTGTAGGGTTACCATGAAGCCTTCTTGTGGTTGAGCACCAGAAACAGGAAGAAGGGAATGCCCACCAGCGATGTGATAATACCGATGGGAATAATCGTGCCTGGAATAATAATCTTGGAGATCACCGAGCCCACCGAAAGAATCAGTGCACCGCAAAGTGCTGAACCCGGCAGGAAGAAGCGTTGGTCTTCACCCAGCAGGATGCGCGCAATATGCGGCCCCACTAGGCCGATAAAACCGATAGTGCCCACAAACGCCACGGCCACTGCGGCAAGCAGCGATACCAGCACCAGCACTTCCAAACGCAGCGCACGCGGGTTAACGCCCATGCTTTCGGCCTTGGCATCGCCCAGACGCATGGCGGTTAGCGCCCAGCCGTGACGGGCAAGCAGCGGCATAACGGCGGCAAGAATGCCCAGCGCAATCCAGAATTTGGGCCATGTCGCTTTGGTTAAGCTGCCCATGGTCCAGAACACCACTGCCGAGACGGCTTCCTGGCTTGCAAAAAACTGGATCAGCGCCATTAGTGAGTTGAAGATGAACACCATGGCGATGCCGAGCAGTACGATGGTTTCCACCGTCACGCCGCGTTTAAGGCTCAGCGCGTGGATGAGAAACGCGGTGAACATGGCCATGATAAAGGCGTTAAGCGGCACCACGAACTCAATGGCAGTGGGCACAATCGCCACGCCGAAGGCAAGCCCAAGGGCGGCGCCAAAGCTTGCCCCAGCGGAAATGCCCAGCGTAAAGGGGCTGGCCAGCGGGTTGCTTAGAATGGTTTGCATCTGCGCGCCGGCTACCGAAAGGCTGGCGCCCACCACCAGGGCCATCAGTGCCACCGGCATGCGGATTTCCCAGAGAATGACACGTGCCTGCTGGCTGACGCTTTGGGGCGTCAGCAGAGCGGCGACCACTTCGCCCAGGCTGTAGCGGGCTGGCCCCAGTGCCAAATCAACGCAGAGACTAAACAGCAGCGCCACCACCAGCGCCAGAAGAATCATCTGGCGGCGGAATACCTGAGTGCGGTAGAAGGCGCGCCCCTGTGAGTAGCTGTCGGCGGCGATAGTCTCAGTCGTCATGGAGCGATACCCAGTAACCCGGCTCGTAATCAATAGGCAAGAAGCGGTCGTGAAGCTCCTGCATGGTGGCTTCAGGGTCTAAATCTTCAAACAGTGATGGGTGCAGCCATTTGGCGAGCTGCTGAATGGCCACGAAGTAGTAGGGGCTGTTGTAAAACTGGTGCCAAATAGCGTGGAAGTTACCATCTTCCACCGCCTGGATGCCGGTCATGGCGGTACGCGAGGTCAGCGCTTCAAGCTTGGCGTGAGCGGCTTGCATATCAGAGCCGGGCCCTACGCCTACCCAGGCACCGCCGGGTACGTAGGCGTCCCAATTACCGCCGGTCACAACAACGTGATCAGGGTTTGCAGCAATGATCTGCTCAGGATTCAGCGTGCCGAAACTGCCGGGAATGATGCTGTCGGCAATATTGATGCCGCCTGCCAGTGTCACGTACTCGCCGAAGTTGCCGGGCCCAAAGCTCATGCAGCACTCATCCGAGTAGCCACCCGCGCGGTCGATAAAGACGCTGGGGCGCTCGGGGTTCGCTTCGTTAATGACATCGGTCACCCGCGCCAGCTGCGCCTCAGCGAAGTCAATAAACTCCTCAGCTGCCGCTTCGTCGTTCATGACCTGGCCCATGATGCGCATGGAGGGGATGGTGTGCTCGATGGGGTCTTCACGAAAATCGACGTAGATGATCGGAATGCCCAATTGAGCAAGTTTGTCATCATAGGCGGCATCTTCGGTGGCGGCTTTGGCCTCAAGGTTCATAAAGACCACGTCAGGGTTAAGCGAGGCGGCCTGCTCAACGTCGAAGGTGCCGTCTTTAAAGCCGCCAAACGTTGGCAGAGCTTCAATTTCAGGAAAGCGTTCCGCGTAGCGGGCGTAGTTATCAGGGTCTGCTTGGAAAAAATCTTCGCGCCAGCCGACGATATGCGCAAACGGGGCTTCAGGCTCCAGTAGGCCGAGCAAGTAGATCTGACGACCCTCACCCAGGATAACACGCTCAGCGGGCGCCTCCAGTGTGACTTCACGGCCGGTAACATCGGTAACGGTAACAGGGTCTGCCGCTGCCGCAGTGCAGCTCACAACCGCTGCCGTACTTATCAGCGTTTTTAAAAGAGAGGACGTCATAAGCGTATTGATCACTTGTGGGTGGGTCGGTTGTCAGTGCGCCAGGCTGGAGCTGGTGTCAGCGCATAGCATCGAATATGAAGTTTTTGGGTATAATTCGCATTCTCATAGTGATGCATTATCATGGAATCCGATGTAGCTGTCGAGATGACATCTGTTACGGTGAGAACATTTTTCAGAGATGCTGAACACGCTGTTGCGCTATCAAGGCATTTAACTGTTTGGCGGCTATCCCTGTTAACCATAAGCTAGGGGTAACACCCTTTATCCAGTGGAGAATACTATGCCTTTATCACGTGCTGAAATTGCGACTGCATCAGGCGAGCGCATCATTAACCGGCTTTGCAAGCACTGGGCGCATAAGTTGGAGGTTGAGCACAGCCAGCAGGAGGGCAGGATTGTATTTCCTGACAAAGGCACCTGCTTGTTGCACGCAGAAGCTGACAAGTTGCTGGTGTCTATCGAAGCTCTGGAAGAGGAGCATCTGGATCAGTTGGAAGGCGTGGTGGAAGATCACCTTGTGCGCATGGCGAAAGACGAGGAACTGATTGTCGTTTGGCAAAACTGACGCTTTTAGTTTTAGACGCTGGCGTTTTGAAAACCAGCGGCAAGGAAAGTCAGGCCGCCTGAACCACAAGCACAGCACTGCTTGAAGCGTCTGTTATAATGGCGGCCTGGTTACTATTCAGTTTGATTCGACGTAATTGATCGCAAAATGCAGGAGTTCGCATGACCCGAGTTGCCATTGTAGGCGTGGCTGGCCGAATGGGCCGTACGCTGGTAAGCGCTATTGAGCAGGATGCTGGCGCGACGCTCGCCGGTGGAATTGTCGAGCCAGGCAGCTCGTTGGCAGGTGCGGATATTGGTGAGTTAGCGGGCGTGGGCAAGCGCGGTGTTAGCGCAGTCGACTCCCTTGATGCAATCGTTAACGACTTCGATGTGCTGATCGACTTTACCGCGCCTCAGGTAACGCTGGCGAATCTGGCATTTTGTGCCAAGCACGATAAGTGCATGGTGATTGGCACCACGGGCATGAGCGATGATGAGCTCGCCCAGCTGGATAGCTACCGCGATAAAGTGGCGATGGTGTTCGCGCCTAATATGAGCGTTGGGGTTAATCTCACGCTCAAGCTTCTGGAAACCGCTGCTAAAGCGCTGGGCGATGAAGGTTACGATATCGAGATTATCGAGTCGCATCACCGCCACAAGGTGGATGCGCCCTCCGGCACTGCGATTAAAATGGGCGAAGTGGTGGCCGATAGCCTCGGTCGTACCTTAAAAGAGCACGGCGTGTTTGAGCGAGTAGGTCAGTGTGGTCCGCGTACCGATAAAGAGATTGGCTTTGCCACTGTACGTGCGGGCGATATCGTCGGCGAGCACACGGTGATGTTCGCCACCGAAGGCGAGCGCATCGAAATTACCCACAAGGCTTCCAGCCGCATGACGTTTGCCAAAGGCGCTGTACGTGCGGCGCGCTGGGTCGCAGGCCAAAAGCATGGCCGTTACGACATGCAGGATGTGTTAGGGCTTTAGTGAGAAGCATCGCATCGGTCTTGGCCCGCTTTAGAAGCGCACCACGCGTTGCGGGTTTTTATGGGTAGTCAAAGGCCAGAATATGCTGTAACATTCCATAAATTTTGGCCGGGTGGCCCATGAAAAACAGACGGCGCGCTTGTTGCGTTGGTCAGCCCACTGCCTGCTCAGGTTCGTTAGTGCGAATTTAGTGACAGCGAAATTAGCTACAGCGTCTGTATTGCCTTTGGCATATAGGCCTGATCACAGACCTGAGATGCCCAGAACAACAAGCGGGATGAAACCGATTTTTTCTTTATCGGCTTCGTCCCGCTTTTTTACGACCCGAGTTTTAAGCATTTGATACTGAAGTTTTGGTAGCTGGGTTTCAACACCGGGTTTAAAAAACCAGACTTCAAACATTAATCTCGATTCTGGTGAGGGCATCCTGCGGATGCTTTCAACCAGCATCGCTGAGCCTGCGCCCACAGGCTCCCACCAGCATGGGAGGACCTTGACTTGAATAACCCCGCATTGAGCAAACCTGCGATTTTGGCCCTGGAAGACGGCAGCGTGTTTCATGGAATCGCCATTGGCGCGGACGGATTAACAAGCGGTGAGGTAGTGTTCAATACAGCCATGACCGGCTATCAAGAAATCCTGACTGACCCCTCCTATACCCGCCAAATCGTAACGCTCACTTATCCCCATATCGGCAATACCGGCATTAACGCTGAAGACATTGAGTCAGCTTCTATTGCCGCCGCCGGTTTGGTTATCCGCGACTTGCCCCTGATGGCCAGCAGTTTCCGCTCTGAGCAAACGCTGTCTGACTACCTGGCAAGCCAAAACGTTGTGGGTATCGCTGATATTGATACCCGCCGCCTGACGCGTATTTTGCGCGATAAAGGTGCCCAGAACGGTGCGATTTTGGCAGGCGAAGACGCACAAGGTGATGACGCCGTTGAGCGCGCGTTGGCGGCCGCCAACGCCTTTCCTGGTTTGAAAGGTATGGACCTGGCCAAAGAAGTCTCCTGCAAAGAGGCTTATGAGTGGACAGAAGGTGAGTGGACGCTGGGCGAAGGCTATGCGGATGCAACGAAAGGCGAGCGCCCTTACCATGTTGTGGCGTTTGATTACGGCGTGAAATTCAACATTCTGCGCATGCTGGCTGCCCGCGGCTGCCGCCTGACGGTGGTGCCCGCGCAAACGCCCGCCGCTGACGTGCTGGCGCTGAATCCGGACGGTGTTTTCCTGGCCAACGGCCCAGGTGACCCCGAGCCCTGCGATTACGCCATCAAAGCCATTCAGGATGTACTCGAAACGGACACGCCGGTATTCGGTATTTGCCTGGGCCACCAGTTGCTCGCGCTCGCCTCGGGTGCCAAAACCGTCAAAATGAACCATGGCCACCACGGTGCTAACCACCCGGTTCAGGATTTGGACACGGGCGCTGTGATGATCACCAGCCAGAACCATGGTTTTGCCGCCGATGAAACGAGTCTTCCGGCCAATTTGCGCGCTACCCATCGTTCGCTGTTCGACGGCACGCTGCAGGGTATTGAGCGCACCGACCGACCCGCATTTAGTTTTCAGGGTCACCCGGAAGCCAGCCCCGGCCCGCGTGATGTAGCGCCGCTGTTTGATCGCTTCATCACGATGATGCAGGCACGCCGCTAACGCAGGCTCTGCTTCATCACTGTATGCCGCTTTTGTCGCTCTTCGTCACCATTTTTTGCGGGAACCGTTATGCCTAAGCGTACCGACTTAAACAGTATTTTGATCATTGGCGCTGGCCCGATTGTTATCGGCCAGGCCTGCGAATTCGACTACTCCGGCGCCCAGGCGTGTAAGGCGCTGCGCGAGGAGGGGTTCCGGGTTATTTTGGTGAACTCCAACCCGGCCACCATCATGACCGACCCGGCCATGGCGGATGCTACCTACATTGAGCCGATTACCTGGCAGGCCGTTGAGAAGATCATCGAGGCTGAAAAGCCCGATGCTATTCTGCCCACCATGGGCGGTCAGACCGCGCTTAACTGTGCGCTGGATCTGGAAAAACATGGCGTGTTGGAAAAGCACGGCGTGGAGATGATCGGTGCCAACGCCGACGCCATCAACATGGCCGAAGACCGCGACCTGTTTGACCAGGCCATGAAGCGTATTGGCCTTGAGTGCCCGAAAGCGAAAGTCGCGCACACCATGGACGAAGCGTGGGAAATTCAAGCCGAGCTTGGCTTTCCGACCATTATTCGGCCCTCCTACACCATGGGCGGCTCCGGTGGCGGCGTGGCGTACAACAAGGAAGAGTTTGAAGAGATTTGTACGCGTGGTTTCGAGCTTTCCAACAACCACGAGCTGCTGATTGATGAGTCGCTGCTGGGTTGGAAAGAGTATGAAATGGAGGTCGTGCGCGACAAAAAAGATAACTGCATTATTGTCTGCGCGATTGAAAACTTTGACCCGATGGGTGTGCATACCGGCGACTCGATTACTGTCGCACCGGCGCAAACGCTGACGGACAAAGAGTACCAGATCATGCGCGACGCAAGCCTTGCGGTGCTGCGCGAGATTGGCGTAGAAACCGGTGGCTCCAACGTGCAGTTCGGAATGGACCCGAAAACCGGCCGCCTGGTCGTGATCGAGATGAACCCGCGGGTGTCACGCTCTTCCGCACTGGCGTCCAAGGCAACCGGCTTCCCGATTGCCAAAATTGCCGCCAAGCTGGCGATTGGCTACACCCTGGATGAGCTGCAAAACGATATTACCGGTGGACGCACGCCAGCGTCGTTCGAGCCGTCTATCGACTACGTGGTCACCAAGATCCCGCGCTTCACATTTGAGAAGTTTCCGCAGGCCAATGATCGCCTGACGACTCAGATGAAGTCGGTGGGCGAGGTCATGGCCATTGGCCGTACCTTCCAGGAGTCGCTGCAAAAAGCACTGCGCGGTACGGAAACCGGTAACGACGGTCTCGACCCGATTATTACCGATTTCAACCCGGAAAATATGGCCCTGATCAAGGGGGAGCTTCAGGCGGCAGGCGCTGAGCGTATCTTCTATGTGGCCGATGCCATGCGTTCAGGTATGAGCGTGGATGACGTCTTCGCACTGACCAATATCGACCCCTGGTTCCTGGTCCAGATGGAAGACCTGGTACTGACCGAAGCCGCTGTTGCCAAACGCTCGCTAAGCGATTTCTCTGCGCGCGAACTCTATCAGCTCAAGCGCAAAGGCTTTGGTGATGCGCGCCTGGCCACGCTGCTGAACGTGAGCGAAAAAGAGTTCCGCCAAACGCGTCAGGCCGCTGGTGTTCGGCCGGTCTACAAGCGCGTGGATACCTGCGCTGCCGAGTTCGCTTCTGATACCGCCTACATGTACTCCACCTATGAAGAGGAGTGTGAAGCGGACGTATCTGATCGCCAGAAGATCATGGTGCTGGGTGGCGGGCCGAACCGTATTGGTCAAGGCATCGAGTTTGACTACTGCTGTGTGCACGCCGCCTTCGCCATGCGCGATGACGGCTATGAAACCATCATGGTCAACTGCAACCCGGAAACCGTGTCGACGGATTATGACACCTCTGATCGCCTCTACTTCGAGCCGGTAACGCTGGAAGACGTGCTTGAAATTGCTGACAAAGAGAAGCCGGTTGGCGTGATTGTTCAGTTCGGTGGTCAAACGCCGCTGAAACTGGCTCGTGAGCTGGAAGCGGCTGGTGTGCCAATTATCGGCACCACACCGGATGCGATTGACCGTGCTGAAGACCGCGAGCGCTTCCAGGTGATGATTGACAAGCTTGGCCTGAAACAGCCGCCTAACGCTACCGCACGCAGCTTTGAAGAAGCCTTCGCCAAGGCGGAAACCATTGGTTACCCACTGGTCGTGCGCCCCAGCTACGTGTTGGGCGGTCGGGCCATGGAGATCGTCTACGACGCCTCCGAGCTTGAGAACTACATGACCAATGCGGTCAAGGTTTCCAACGACTCACCGGTGCTGCTGGACCACTTCCTGAGTGCTGCCATTGAGATCGACATTGATGCGGTATCAGACGGCCAGCAGGTAGTCATTGGCGGCATTATGCAGCACGTCGAGCAAGCGGGCGTTCACTCCGGTGACTCCGCCTGCGCGCTGCCGCCTTACTCGCTGCCCGCCGATGTGCAGGATGAAATGCGCGAGCAGGTCAAGCAGATGGCCGTGGAGCTGGGCGTAAAGGGCTTAATGAACGTGCAGTTGGCCTGGCAGGATGGCGAGATCTACGTGATTGAAGTTAACCCGCGTGCGTCGCGTACCGTGCCGTTTGTGTCCAAGTGTATTGGTACCTCGCTGGCCCAGATTGCGGCACGCTGCATGGCGGGCACGACACTTGCCGAGCAGGGTTTTGAGCGCGAAATCATTCCGCACTTCTATAGCGTGAAAGAGGCGGTTTTCCCGTTCAATAAGTTCCAGGGCGTTGACCCGATTCTGTCGCCGGAAATGAAGTCCACCGGTGAAGTAATGGGTTCAGGCGAGACCTTTGCAGAAGCATTCTTTAAGGCGCAGTTGGGTGCTGGCGAAGCAATCCCGGCGCTTGAGGGGGATCGCAAGGCGTTCCTTTCCGTGCGTGAGCCGGACAAGGCGGGGATTATCGAAGTCGCTCGTTCTCTGCTAACATTAGGCTTCACACTATGCGCGACACGCGGCACAGCCGAAGCACTGGAAGCCGCTGGGCTTGCGGTCGAGCACGTCAATAAAGTCTATGAAGGTCGTCCCCATATCGTCGATCTGCTTAAGAACGACGAAATCGCCTACATCGTGAACACTACCGAAGGTCGTCAGGCTATAAATGACTCTTCGGTCATTCGCCGTACTGCTCTTGCGCGCAAGGTGCCCTATGCAACCACCTTGGCGGGCGCTAATGCCGTTTGTATGGCACTTGAGTACGGTAGGGAGATTACGGTGCGTCGCCTTCAGGATCTGCATGCAGGAGCAAGTCAATGAACAAGGTCCCGATGACGGTTGCGGGTGAAAAAAGCCTTCGCGAAGAACTCAATCATTTGAAGGGCGAAGCACGCCCGCGAGTGATTGCGTCGATTGCCGAAGCGCGTGAGCACGGCGACCTTAAGGAGAACGCCGAATACCACGCTGCCCGTGAACAACAGGGGTTTATCGAAGGTCGTATTCAGGAAATCGAGAGCAAGCTTTCGGTAGCGCAGGTGATTGATGTCACCAAGCTGCCGAATACAGGGAAAGTGATCTTTGGTGTCACGGTCGCTCTGCTCAACCTGGATACGGATGCCAGCGTGACCTACCGCATTGTGGGTGAAGATGAGGCAGATATTAAGTCTGGCCGCATTTCTGTCACGTCCCCGATTGCACGTGCGTTGATCGGTAAAGAGGAGGGCGACGTTGCCGTGGTGAAAACACCCGGTGGTGACGTTGAGTATGAGATCGAAAGCGTTGAATATGTCTAAGCGCTAGGTCTATAGAGTTAGTGGGTGCCCAGCTTAATGGGCGCCCATAAAAAAGCCCGCTTATCAGGTTGATATCAACCGAGTCGCGGGCTTTTTATCGCTCTTTGTAACAGCCAAGCAGTGACGCGTTAGTGGCGGCCGTGATGACCCTCGAAGCGTGAAACGTTAGAGAGCTTCGGATTGGCTTTAGGGTTTTTGCGATAAAGCAGTGCCATTTTACCAATCGTTTGCACGACGTCGGCGCGGCTGCCGGTGACCAGTTCGTTTAGCATGGCCGCACGGTCGTCACGCTCAGGCAGGGCAAGTTTTACCTTGATAAGCTCGTGATCGTTGAGCGCGCGGTTGAGTTCTGTGAGCAAATTTTCGGAGACGCCGTTTTCAGAAACGGTGACCACTGGGTTCAAATGGTGGCCAATGCTGCGAAATGCTTTCTTTTGTGCCTGTGACAAGCTCATGGTATCTTGCGGTATCCCGGTTAGCGCTTAACGTTCCATCTTACGGTGAAATGCCACCAAGTGAAAGCTATCGCGTTAATGCGCCCATCTCTATATTGCAGTGTTAGATTCTGATATGCAGCAAAAGCCCCCGAGTCGTAAACATTCAGTGAGCAAAACCAGCAACAACTGGAAGAAAGAGCACTTTGACGACCAGTACGTGAAACAGAGTTGGCAGGATGGTTATCGCTCTCGCGCAAGCTATAAACTGCTGGAGCTGGATGAAAAAGATAAGCTGCTTCGCCCGGGCATGACGATCATTGATCTGGGCGCGGCGCCTGGCGGTTGGAGCCAGATCGCCGCTGAGAAAGTCGGTATGGACGGTGTGGTGATCGCCTCTGACATACTGGAGATGGACGCGCTGGCAGGGGTGGACTTTATTCAAGGCGATTTTACGGAAGAGTCGGTGCTTAATGCGATTCTTGAACGGCTGGGAAATCGTCAGGTAGACCTTGTGATGTCCGACATGGCCCCCAATATGAGTGGTATGGCTGCGATTGACCAGCCTCAGGCTATGTACCTTGTAGAGCTGGCGCTAGAGCTCGCCCGTGAGACACTGCCCCCCAAAGGCCGCTTTCTGGCCAAGGTGTTTCAGGGGGAAGGATTTGACGCCTACCTTAAAGAATTGCGCGGCAGTTTTGATCGTGTCGTGATCCGTAAGCCAGATGCCTCGCGGGCTCGTTCGCGGGAAGTCTACTTTCTAGCGGAGGGGTTTCGCGGCTAAACTGACAGGTCGTGCATAGCAAAGATTTATCATCGCGATTGCCAGACAGGCAGGCGCAAGGTGTGTCACATTATACGCATGAGATAAGCGTGATACAGATGGCCCAAAGTTAATAGTGCTTTGGCAATGGTTGAACGCCAGGTACTGGTGTAAGGTCTCAGTATTGGCGTTTAACTGACGGATTCTTGTAATGAGGGTAGCCCCTTGAACGATATGGCGAAGAACCTGATTCTGTGGCTGGTCATCGCGGCTGTGCTACTGACAGTGTTCAACAATTTTAGTACCGAAAGCGCTCCCCAAAGCACCAATTACTCCCAGTTTGTGGAGCAGGTGCAAAATCAGCAGGTGCGTAGCGTTACCATTGATGGCTATACCATTAGCGGTGAGCGTACGGACGGTTCGCAGTTCCAGACGATTCGTCCGGCGGCTGAAGACCCCAAGCTGATGGATGACCTGCTAAGCAATAATGTAACGGTTGTGGGTAAAGCGCCAGAGCAGCAAAGCATCTGGATGCGCCTGCTGATCGCAAGCTTCCCGATTCTGTTGATCCTGGCCATCTTTATGTTCTTTATGCGCCAGATGCAGGGCGGTGCTGGTGGCGGTAAAGGCGGCCCGATGAGCTTTGGCAAGTCCAAGGCCAAGCTGCTTTCTCAGGACCAGATCAAAACCACGTTTGCCGATGTAGCCGGTTGTGATGAAGCGAAAGAGGAAGTGGAAGAGCTTGTCGACTTCCTGCGCGATCCAACGAAATTCCAGCGCCTGGGCGGTACGATCCCTCGCGGTGTATTGATGGTGGGCCCGCCGGGTACCGGTAAAACGCTGCTGGCAAAATCGATTGCCGGTGAAGCCAAGGTGCCGTTCTTCTCGATTTCAGGCTCTGACTTCGTTGAAATGTTCGTGGGTGTCGGTGCGTCTCGCGTGCGTGACATGTTCGAGCAGGCCAAGAAGCAGGCGCCCTGCATCATCTTTATCGACGAGATTGACGCGGTTGGCCGGTCACGCGGTGCTGGTATGGGTGGCGGTAACGACGAGCGCGAGCAGACGCTCAACCAACTACTGGTTGAAATGGACGGCTTTGAAGCCAACGAAGGCGTTATCGTGATTGCCGCCACCAACCGCCCGGACGTACTCGACCCGGCGCTGCTGCGTCCAGGCCGCTTTGACCGTCAGGTAACCGTTGGCTTGCCGGATATTCGTGGCCGTGAACATATTCTGGGCGTTCACCTGCGCAAAGTGCCGCTGGCAGAAGACGTGAAGCCGTCGATCATTGCTCGCGGTACGCCAGGCTTCTCTGGCGCCGATTTGGCTAATCTGGTTAACGAATCCGCGCTGTTTGCTGCACGCCGTAACAAGCGTCTGGTTAGCATGGAAGAGCTGGAGCTTGCCAAAGACAAGATCATGATGGGCGCTGAGCGCAAATCGATGGTCATGACCGATAAAGAGAAGCTGAATACGGCTTATCACGAATCGGGCCATGCGATTATCGGCCTGGTGATGCCTGAGCATGATCCGGTCTACAAGGTAACGATTATTCCGCGCGGCCGGGCATTGGGTGTCACCATGTTCCTGCCCGAGGAAGACCGTTATAGCCTGTCGCGTCAGCAGATTCTTAGCCAGATTTGTTCGCTGTTCGGTGGCCGTATCGCTGAAGAGATGACGCTGGGGGCCAACGGTGTCACCACCGGTGCTTCTAATGACATCAAGCGCGCTACCGAACTGGCTCATAACATGGTCGCGAAATGGGGGCTGTCAGACGAGATGGGCCCGATCATGTACGACGAAGATGAGTCACATCAGTTTCTCGGTGGCCCGGGCCAAGGCGGCAGCAAGATGAAGTCGGGTGACACAACGACGCGTCTTGATAAAGAAGTACGCAAGATTATTGACGATTGTTATGAGCAGGCGCGTCAGATCCTGACCGATAATCGCGATAAACTGGAAGCCATGACCGAAGCGTTGATGAAGTACGAAACCATCGATGCCGACCAGCTGAAAGATATTATGGAAGGCCGTGACCCGCGTCCGCCGGAAGGTTGGAACGACGGTGACTCACCGGGTGGTGGCACGCCCGTTAGCGATGACGCACCGACGACGCAGAACGATTCATCGAACGCCACTGATCATGCGTCTGGTGATGGTGCTTCAGGGGATGAGGGTGACGAGGATGATGACAAGCCTCGCCGACGCCCCTCTGACCCGCTAGGTGGTTCAACGGGCTCCTGATACGCTCCGGCCACTGCAAAGGCGCCCCAATATGGGGCGCCTTTTTGTTATGCTGTTATTCAGGCAGTAGCAGTGCTTCTTTTTAATAGGCAGCCGCATGAAATCAATAATTGACCCCTCTTTATCACCCGCAATGAATGAGAATGTGCACATGCGTTGTGGGCGCCATGTACTGGATCTCTCTTTTCCTCGCGTTATGGGGATTTTAAATGTTACGCCTGACTCTTTTTCTGATGGTGGTCGGCACGTAGCGCTGGATGACGCGCTGCGTCATGCCGAGCGTATGCTTGCCGAAGGTGCCGTGATTATTGATGTGGGTGGTGAGTCGACGCGCCCCGGGGCTGAGCCGCTAAGTGCTCAAGAGGAACTTGATCGGGTCGCACCGGTTGTTGAGGCGCTGGTTCGTGAGCTGGATGCGTTGGTATCAGTCGATACCAGCTGCTCGCTGGTGATGCGCGAATCAAGCGCGCTGGGCGCTGGAATGATTAACGACGTGCGTGCGCTTGAGCGTGAAGATGCCTTAATGGCGGCCATTGGCAGCGGGCTTTCTGTCTGTTTAATGCACCGCCAGGGTGAGCCGCAGGATATGCAGCAGTCACCTTCTTATGACCAGCCGGTGGAAGTGGCTGTCGCTGATTATCTAGCGCAGCGTGTCGCGGAGTGCGAGGCTGCTGGCCTGCGTCGCAGCCGTTTGCTGCTCGACCCGGGCTTTGGGTTTGGTAAAACGGTTGAACACAATTTGCGCCTGCTAAAATATATGGATGCCCTGCAGGCGCTTGGTTTGCCGCTATTGGTGGGAATGTCGCGTAAAAGCATGATTGGCAAAGTGCTGGGGCGTCCGGTTGAAGAGCGTTTGGCGGGTGGTCTTGCGCTGTCTGCCATGGCCGTTGAACGTGGCGCTAAAATCCTACGCGTGCACGATGTGGGGCCGACGGTCGATGCCGTTAATATGGCCTGGGCGGTACTCCAGGAGGGGTGCGACATGCCGCTAAACGAGGAAAAATATTCATGACACGACGCTATTTTGGTACCGACGGGATTCGGGGCACGGTCGGACAAGCACCAATCACTGCCGATTTTATGCTCAAGCTTGGTTGGGCAGCGGGCCAGGTATTGCGCCGCGAAAAGGGACGGACGCGGGTGTTGATTGGTAAGGACACGCGTATTTCAGGTTATATGTTTGAGTCGGCGTTAGAAGCCGGGCTTTCAGCCGCAGGCGTTGATGTGTCGCTTTTGGGGCCCATGCCGACACCGGGTATTGCGTATCTCACCCGCACGTTTCGTGCCGATGCAGGGATCGTGATTTCAGCATCACATAATCCGTTTGATGATAACGGCATCAAGTTTTTCTCGGCAGAGGGCAAAAAGCTCCCCGATGAGACAGAAGACCGTATCGAAGCCATGCTGGAGGCGCCGTTAACGACCGCTGAAGCGGCCCAGTTGGGCAAGGCAACTCGGATCGGTGATGCCGCTGGCCGCTATATTGAATTTTGCAAATCGACACTGCCAGACCGCTTAAGCCTGCATGGGCTAAACGTTGTGCTGGATTGCTCCCACGGTGCGACCTATCACATTGCGCCAAACGTGTTTCGCGAGCTAGGCGCAGAGGTCAGCGTTATCGGCGCGTCACCAGACGGCTTGAATATTAACCATCAAGTAGGCTCTACACATCCTGCGGCGCTACGTGCTGCGGTCATTCACCGGGGGGCCGATTTAGGCATCGCATTTGATGGTGATGGGGACCGCGTGTTGATGGTGGATAGTGATGGCCGCGAAATTGATGGCGATGATATCCTCTATTTGATTGCTCGTGACCGTCATGAGCGAGGCCTGTTAGCAGGTGGCGTGGTAGGCACCTTAATGAGTAACTTTGGCCTTGCTGTCGCGCTTGAAAAGCTGGGTATCCCCTTTAAACGGGCCAAGGTGGGTGATCGCTTTGTCATGGAGATGATGGCGGCTAACGAGTGGGAGCTGGGTGGCGAAGCGTCGGGGCATATTGTATGCGGTCATGTGCAAACCACTGGAGACGGCATTGTCGCTGCTCTACAGGTGTTGGCATTGATGATCCGTGAGCAAGCATCGCTGCCGGAATTGCTGAAAGGGTTTGAGAAAGTCCCGCAGGCCTTGGTGAATGTGCGTTTGCCCGCTGGGACCTTGGCGCATGATGTCATGGCATTAAGCGCCCTGCAGGACGCTGTTGCTGACGTTGAAAAACAGCTGGGTGATCAAGGGCGGGTGTTGTTGCGGCCCTCCGGCACCGAGCCATTGATTCGCGTGATGGTAGAAGGCTGCGGTCACTTGAATGTTGATCAGTTGACTCAGGGGCTGGCTGATCGTGTTCAAGCCTTGCTCAAATAAGGCAGCTGTGCTTGTCAGCGGTTGTCTTGTCAAGGCCGCTCCTATACCATTTCGCTCCACCTTGAGTGAGGAGAGTTCATGCGTACGCCATTAATTGCCGGTAATTGGAAAATGAACGGGTCCGCTGCACTGATAAATGATTTTGGCAGCGCGTTTGCTGATGTCTCGTTACCTGCAGCCTTGGACGTTGTGCTTATTCCCCCCTTTCCTTATCTGGACGCGGCGCGTCAGGCGTTTCGCAATACATCGCTAGCGTTAGGCGCCCAGACGCTTAATCCTATCGAGTCTGGTGCGCACACGGGTGAAGTGAGCGGACGTATGCTCAAAGAGTTCGAAGTGGCGTATGTGCTGGTGGGTCACTCCGAGCGTCGCGAGCTGTACCGTGAAAGCGATGAGCAGGTGTTTGATCGCTTATTGGCGGCGCTGGATAATGGCCTGACACCCATTCTGTGTGTGGGTGAGTCACTTGCCGAACGCGATGCCGAGAAGACCATGGATGTGGTATTGCGCCAGGTAGGCTATGCGATGACGCGTTTAGCGCCCGAGCAGCGCCAAGCGGTCGTGATTGCCTATGAACCCGTATGGGCGATTGGTACCGGGCGGACAGCAACGCCCGAGCAGGCGCAGGACGTAATGGCCGGAATCCGCGCCTACCTCGCAGAGTTTAGTGCAGCGCTCGCTGAGCAGATGCGGTTGCTCTACGGCGGCAGTATGAACGCAAAAAATGCGGCTGAGCTACTTGCCCAGCCGGATATCGACGGCGGTTTAGTGGGCGGTGCTTCGCTCAAAACCGATGATTTTTACGCCATTTGTCAGTCAGCAGGATAACGCCATGCAAGTTGCAATTCTTATGGTCCACGTGGTGATTGCGGTCGCCCTGGTTGTATTGATCCTGCTTCAGCAGGGTAAAGGTGCCGAAGCGGGTGCCGCGTTTGGAGGCGGTGCCTCGCAAACGGTATTTGGCTCGCGCGGTAGCGGTAGCTTTTTGTCGCGTACCACCGCGGTTCTGGCAGCAGGTTTTTTCGTAACCTCTATGGCGCTGGCGTACTTTGCAACGCAAGCAGGCCAGGCGCCGGAAGCGGGTATTCCTGATTCACGCCTGATCGAGCAACAGCAAAGCGTTCCAACGCTTGACGATAGCCCTGCAAGTGTGGATAATACCGCGCCAGTGCTAGAGGAAAGCAGCGAGTAAATGCTTGATGTCGCTTTCTTTAGCCTCCCCTGATGCCGAAGTGGTGGAATTGGTAGACACGCTATCTTGAGGGGGTAGTGACCGTATGGTCGTGCGGGTTCAAGTCCCGCCTTCGGCACCATCTGTTTTGCTGGCTCGCCAGCTTCCCAGACTCTTTATCAAACAACGTTCGTCAAAAAACGTTTTGATAAAGAAACCCAGGTTTAGCGCCTGAGACGAAAAGAGTTCTTGACGTAAGTGGTTCAAGTGTCTATTATCGTCGACCTAGATTGATGCGGGGTGGAGCAGTCTGGTAGCTCGTCGGGCTCATAACCCGAAGGTCATCGGTTCAAATCCGGTCCCCGCTACCATTTCCTGGTAGCACGTTAGATAGGCGAGTAGCCTGACAGATCATGGTAATGAGATGTCGATAAGGGTTAATTGCCAAGTAGGTAAATCCTGCACTGTGTTCCCTGGTTGGTATTACAGGTTTCTTATGAAAAGCCCCTTCCTGTGAAGGGGCTTTTTGTTAGCAAGCTTTTTGTTAACAAGCGTGTCTCAAGAGCGGATATCGTCCGAGTTGCCGGAGACACATTCCGGGTAACGCCAATCAGCCTCCTGGCTTCTCTAATAACTCCTGGCCAGGTGCCTGATGCAACGGCTATAGGAGCTTTGTCTGTGGCCACTAAACACGCAGCGCTACATGCGCTAATTGAACCTGTCGTCGCCGCCATGGGCTTTGAGCTATGGGGTATCGATCATGTTTCCCAAGGCAAGCATTCGCGGTTGGTGGTTTACATCGAAAGCGAAAGTGGTGTCAGTGTGGAAAATTGCGCTGATATTAGTCGCCAAGTCAGTGCTGTGATGGACGTGGAAGATCCCATTCCCGGTGAGTACCGGCTGGAAGTCTCTTCGCCCGGTATGGCACGCCCTTTATATACCCTGGATCAATTTACCCGCTATCAAGGCCACCATGTCGCACTTAAGCTGCGCGTGGCGTTTGATGGACGGCGCAAATACCAGGGGCTCTTGGCAGGTGTCGAGGGTGATGAAGTACTGCTACAACTGGATGGCGAGGAGTTCTGCTTTCCGATTGAAAGCATTGATTCAGCGCACATCGTACCGCAGTTCGACGATTAACCGGGTGGCGGCGCTGCCGGCAGGCTGCCGGGGTGATGCACAAAAGGACAGGTTTTCTGGCGAGGCAAACGCATGAGTAAAGAAATTTTAATGGTCGTTGACGCGATCTCCAACGAAAAAGGCGTCCCCCGGGATGTCATCTTCGAGGCGGTAGAAGCGGCTCTTGCGAGCGCGTCACGCAAGCGTTTTGAAAATGAAGAAGCCAATGTACGGGTGCGTATCGACCGCCGTACAGGGGAATACGACACCTTCCGCTACTGGACAGTGGTTGAAGATGACGAATTCGAAACGCCAGATTACGAAATCAAAGAGACCATCGCCGAGCAGCGCGACCCGCCTTTGAAGCTTGGCGACGTTGTTGAACAGCAGATCGAAAACGCGATGTTTGGACGTATTGCCGCCCAAACTGCCAAGCAGGTCATCGTACAAAAAGTGCGTGAAGCTGAGCGCGCTGAAGTGGTTCGCCAATATGCGGACCGTGAAGGCGAGCTGGTGGCCGGTATTGTCAAAAAGACCACTCGCGACGGCCTGATTATCGATTTGGGCGAGAATGCTGAAGCCTTCTTGCCGCGCAATGAGATGATCCACGGCGAGCGTTACCGCATGAACGAGCGGGTTCGCGCACTGCTGGTTAAAGTTGACCCGGATGCACGGGGTGCCCAGCTGCAGCTGTCGCGTACCAACCCGGCGTTGATTATCGAGCTGTTTAAAATTGAAGTACCTGAAATCGCTGAACAGCTGATTGAGATTAAAGGGGCTGCGCGCGACCCTGGCTCACGTGCCAAAATTGCCGTTAAGACCAATGATCGCCGCATCGACCCGGTAGGGGCGTGTGTGGGGATGCGTGGTTCACGCGTTCAGGCTGTTTCGTCTGAGCTGCAAAATGAGCGTGTCGATATCGTGCTGTGGGACGACAATCCCGCCCAGCTGGTCATTAATGCCATGGCGCCCGCTGATGTTGGGTCTATCCTTGTCGACGAGGATGCCCACGCAATGGACGTGGCGGTTGCTCAGGATAACCTGGCACAGGCAATTGGGCGTAGTGGTCAAAACGTACGCTTGGCGTCAGAGCTTACCGGCTGGCGTATCAACGTGATGACCGAAGAAGAAGCTGACTCCAAGCGCGAGCAGGAGATTGATAGCCTGGTGGACACGTTCGTTCAGCACCTTGAAGTGGACGAAGACGTGGCCCGCCTGCTGGTAGAAGAAGGGTTTACTACCCTGGAAGAGGTTGCCTACGTGCCGCTTGAAGAAATGCTCGAGATCGAAGAGTTCGATGAAGATCTGGTTGAAGAGCTGCGTGCACGTGCGAAAGACGAGCTGCTGACGATGGCGATTGCCTCGGAAGAAGCGCTAGACGGTGCCCAGCCAGCAACTGATCTGCTGGAAATGGACGGCATGGAGCGCCATCTGGCCTTCATTCTGGCTAGCCGTGGCATTGTCACTATGGAAGATCTCGCCGAGCAGTCTGTCGACGATCTGGTCGATATCGAGGAGTTGGACGAAGCGCGCGCAGCGGCACTGATCATGACTGCCCGTGCGCCCTGGTTTGAAGACGATAACGCATCGGATTCGAACACACAGTAAACAGGTCACGGGCTGAGGAGGGTCACTATGTCAGATATGACAGTTAAAGATTTTGCAGTAAAGGTGGGCCGTGATGTGCCCCGCCTACTAGAACAGATGAAAGAAGCTGGCTTGAAGCACGCCTCTGAAGGCGATGCCGTGTCTGAAGAAGACAAGCAGAAACTGCTGACCTTTCTGAAGAAAAGCCATGGCGGCGACAGCGACACTGATACAAGCAAAAACCGTATCACGCTGACCCGTAAAACGCGCAGCCGTATTAAAACCGGCGAACGCGGTAAAACGATTGAAGTGCAAGTACGCAAGAAAAAAACGTACGTTAAAAGCGCCGAGGAGGATAAGCCGAAAGTCGCTGAGCCTAAGCATTCAGGTCCACGCCAGCTAGTGGGCGATATGGCCGAAGCCGAAGCCGAGCGTAAAGCGCGCGAAGCACGTGAAGCTGCCGAGAAAGCAGCCGCCGCTAAAGCCAAGGCAGCGGAAGACGCCGCGCGTAAAGAAGCCGAAGCGAAAGCAGCGGCTGAGCCTAAACTTGAAGTGCCCGAACTTCAGATCGAAGCTGCGCCAGCGACAGAGGAAATGCCGCCAGCACCGCCGAAAGAAGGCCGTACCGACCGTCGTACTGCACCGCCCAAGAAAGCTGTCGCGAAGAAAAAAGGTCGTGATGACGAAGATGACCGTGGTGATCGCGAAGAGCGTAAGCGCGGCGGCGGGGCGAAGAAAGTAAAACGTGCCGAGCGTCGTGGCGGCCGCCGTGGCCCAAGTCAGAGCGGCAATGGCAAGCACGGCTTCCAAAAGCCGACTCAGCCGATCGTACGTGAAGTATCGATCCCTGAGTCAATCAGCGTGGCTGAGCTTGCCGACAAAATGTCGATCAAGGCCAACGAAGTCATCAAGGCCATGTTTAACATGGGCGCGGCTGTGACCATCAACCAAACGATTGACCAGGATACAGCGGCCATCGTAGTGGAAGAGATGGGCCACAAGGTCAAGCTAGTGAAAGATGATGCGCTGGAAACGGAAATGCTTGAAGGCATCTCCTATGAAGGCGAAGAGATCACCCGCTCTCCCGTCGTGACCGTTATGGGCCACGTTGACCACGGTAAGACCTCATTGCTGGACTACATTCGCCGTGCCAAAGTGGCCACCGGTGAAGCAGGTGGTATTACCCAGCATATCGGTGCTTACCACGTTGAAGACAGCCATGGTGGCGTGACCTTCCTGGATACCCCTGGCCACGCGGCGTTTACTGCCATGCGTGCTCGTGGTGCCAAGGCAACCGACGTGGTTATCCTGGTGGTCGCTGCTGACGACGGCGTGATGCCCCAGACCATTGAGGCGATCGAGCACTCCAAAGCGGCTGAAGTACCCATGGTCGTTGCGGTGAACAAGGTCGATAAGATTGGTGTTGATTTTGACCGCATTCGTAACGAACTCTCGCAGCACGGCGTAATTTCCGAAGAGTGGGGCGGTGATACGCAGTTTGTACACGTTTCCGCCAAGACCGGTGACGGTATTGAAGAGCTGCTGGAAGCGATTCAGCTGGTTTCTGAAGTACTTGAGCTGAAAGCAGTGCCGTCGGCACCTGCTAAAGGCGTTGTCGTTGAGTCGCGTCTTGACCGAGGCCGCGGCCCGGTAGCTACCGTACTGGTTCAAAACGGTACGCTGCAGAAAGGCGATATCGTTCTGGCTGGCCTGCACTACGGCCGTGTACGTGCGCTGACCAACGAACTTGGCCTGCAGGTTGAGAGCGTCGGCCCGGCCATGCCCGTTGAGATTCAGGGCCTGGACGGTACGCCGGATGCGGGGGATGACTTCATGGTCGTGGCCGATGAGAAGAAAGCCCGCGAAGTGGCTAACTTCCGTCAAGGCAAGTACCGCGAAGTACGTCTGGCGCGTCAGCAGAAAGCCAAGCTTGAGAACATGTTTAGCCAGATGGGTCAGGATGAAGTGGCCAAGGTTAATATCGTTCTTAAAGCCGACGTACAAGGCTCTCTGGAGGCGATTAAAGGTGCCCTGGAAGAACTCTCCACTGATGAAGTACAAGTGGCTGTGGTCTCTTCAGGTGTTGGTGGTATCACCGGTACTGACGCCAACCTGGCGCTTGCCTCTGAGGCAATCGTGGTCGGCTTCAACGTCCGTGCCGACGCCGCTGCCCGCGAGATTATCGAGCGTGAAGGCCTGGATCTGCGTTACTACAGCGTCATCTACCACTTGATCGATGAGGTCAAGCAGGCGATGAGCGGTATGCTCGCCCCCGACTGGAAAGAAGAGATCGTCGGTGTTGCCGAAGTGCGCGATGTGTTCCGTGCGCCGAAGATCGGTGCAGTGGCGGGTTGTATGGTCGTCGAAGGTTCCGTGTCCCGCAGCAAACGCATCCGCGTACTGCGTGACAACGTGGTCATCTACGAAGGCGAGCTCGAATCGCTGCGCCGCTTCAAGGACGACGTACAAGAAGTGCGTAACGGTATGGAGTGTGGCATCGGCGTGAAGAACTACAACGATGTCCAGGTCGGCGACAAGATCGAAGTCTTCGATCAAGTCAGAGTCGAGCGCAGCCTGTAAGGCCGCGAGGAGACAACCATGCGCGAATTTAAGCGTACCGACCGAGTAGCCGACCAGCTCCAAAAGGAGCTGGCGGTACTTATTCAACGCGAAGTGAAAGACCCGCGTTTGGGCATGATCACGGTGAGCGGCGTGACCGTTAGCCGTGATCTTGGCTACGCCGATATCCATGTCACCCTGTTGGGTGAGCAGGAGCCTGAGCGTATCAAGGAGAATCTGCAGGTGCTTAAGCGTGCCGCCGGTTTTCTAAGGAGCCAGATTGCCAAACGCATTCAGCTGCGCCATGTCCCTGAACTGCGTTTTCATTACGATGAGAGCGTGGTGCGTGGGCAGCACCTCTCTTCCCTGATTGAAGAGGCCGTGTCGACTGACCGAGCCCGTCAAGTGGATGAAGAGGGTGACTCTGATCAAGGTGAGGAGACGCGCTAATGGCTCGTCGCCGTCGCGGTTTACCGGTCAATGGGGTATTACTGCTGGATAAGCCCAAGGGCGTTTCCAGCAACCATGCCCTACAGCGTGTACGTCGTTTGTTCGAGGCCCAAAAAGCCGGACATACCGGCACGCTGGACCCCATGGCAACCGGCTTATTGCCGATTTGCCTGGGCGAGGCCACCAAGTTCTCCGCGCACCTGCTGGAAGCCGACAAGATGTATCGCACCCGCGTTGAGCTGGGTGTGATCACCGACACCGGTGATGCAGAAGGCACGGTGATTGAGCGCCGCGATGTGCCGTCGTTAACAGCGGATGACGTTGAAGCCGCGATTGCGCGCTTTCGCGGTGAGATCGATCAAGTGCCGCCGATGTATTCGGCGCTCAAGCATCAGGGCAAAAAACTCTATGAGCTGGCCCGTGAGGGTAAGCAGGTAGAGCGTGCAGCGCGGCGGGTAAGCGTGTATGATGCGCGCCTGCTTGCGTTTGACGGCGAAGCCTTCGAGCTTGAAGTCACCTGCAGCAAGGGGACTTACATCCGTACGCTGGCCGAAGATATCGGTTTGGCGCTGGGGTGTGGTGCTCACATCAGTCAGCTCCGCAGGCTCAAAACCGGGCCTTTTACGGGTGACGCGATGTGGACCCTCGAAGCGCTTGAAGCATTGGCGGATCAGACCTCGCGTGAGGCTGAATTAATGCCCGCTGATGTGCTGGTGGATCATCTGCCGACGCTTGAGGTGGACGAAACGGCTTACGGGCGCTTAGCCCACGGTCAATCGGCCAACTTGAGTATTGGTACGCTGGCTCCCGATGCATTGGCAAGACTTTATTATGCTGAGACGTTTATCGGCCTCGGTGTTGTAAAAGGTGCTCAGGAAGTAGCGCCCAAGCGACTGTTAAGTACCGTCGCTATCTCGTAAGAGTCCGGGTGAAGCGTTGCAAGGATGTGACGGTTTACGCGAAAATAGCACTTGAATAGCACTTGAATAGCACTTGAATAGTACTGGAAACGGTACTTGAAATAGTACTGGAAACAGTACGTCGAAAAGAGTCGCCTGAGACTGCAAATATGCGTGGTCTCACCCATTAAATTTTAGGCATATTGCTTACTGGAGAGACAGATGGCATTAACCGCTGAAACGAAAGCCGAAATCGTCAACGAATACGGCCGCGGCGATAACGATACCGGTTCCCCTGAAGTACAGGTTGCACTGCTGAGCGCCAACATCAATGGCCTGCAGGACCACTTCAAAACCAACAAGCAGGATCACCACTCGCGTCGTGGTCTGATCCGCATGGTAAACCAGCGTCGTAAACTGCTGGACTACCTGAAGCGTAAAGATTTCGAACGCTATCAGTCTCTGATCCAGCGTTTAGGTCTGCGCCGCTAAGCTATTGTTGGCGAAGATTGAGAAACGGGCAGCTCCTTGTGAGCTGCCCGTTTTTTTATGCATGTCGCCCACAGGCCGTGGCTTTGCCCCGGTGATTTTGGGTTTCTGGTAGCCGTATGGCGCTACAGCGCCTAGAATGGTGGCGAGTCAAAACGACCCAAACGAATAGACAAGTAGATATTAATGTTAAAGGAAGTCGCCGTGAATCCGGTAAAAAAAACGTTTCAGTACGGTCGTAGCACCGTCACGCTAGAAACCGGGCGTATCGCTCGTCAAGCCACGGGGGCCGTTATGGTCACCATGGAAGATACCGTTGTGCTGTGTACCGTGGTGGCGCGCAAAGAAGCCAACCCCAGCCAACCCTTTTTCCCGCTCTCGGTTCATTACCAGGAAAAAACCTACGCAGTAGGTAAAATTCCCGGCGGCTTCTTTAAGCGCGAAGGACGTCCGACCGAGAAAGAAACTTTAACCTCGCGTCTGATCGATCGTCCGATCCGTCCGCTTTTCCCCAAAGGCTTTATGAACGAAGTGCAGGTTATCTGTACCGTTCTTTCCACCGATCGTAATCACGACCCGGATATTGCCGCGATGCTGGGTACCTCCGCTGCACTGAGCATTTCTGGCGTGCCGTTCAACGGCCCGATCGGTGCTGCGCGCGTTGGTTTCAACGAAGAGCAGGGGTATTTCCTTAACCCGACCGTTGAAGAGCTTGCGACTTCCGAGCTGGACATGGTCGTTGCCGGTACTGAAAACGCCGTGCTGATGGTCGAGTCCGAAGCCAAAGAGCTTCTGGAAGACGAGATGCTGGGCGCCGTACTGTTTGGCCACCAGGAAATGCAGGTCGCGGTTAGCGCGATTAACGAGCTGGTTGCCGAAGCCGGTAAACCGCGTTGGGACTGGCAGCCAGCCCCTGAGAACGTAGCGCTAAAAACCGCCATTGCGGATGCGTTTGAAGCGCAGGTGGGTGATGCCTATCGCATCACCGATAAGATGCAGCGCCAGGATGCCCTGGCAGCCCTGAAAGATCAGTCGGTTGAACAGCTGGCAGCCATTGACGGTGAACCGGTTAACGACAAGTTCAGCAAAGACGAAGTAAAAGGTGCCTTTGCTGGCCTTGAGAAACGCGTTGTACGTTCACGCGTTGTAAAAGGTGAGCCGCGCATTGATGGCCGTGATAACTTCACCGTGCGCCCGCTGGCGATCGAAGTAGGCGCGCTGCCCAAGACTCACGGTTCGGCGGTGTTCACTCGTGGTGAGACCCAAGCGATTGCAGTGGCAACGCTGGGCACCCTGCGTGACTCTCAGCTGATCGAGTCGCTGGAAGGCGAGCGTAAAGACCGCTTTATGCTGCACTACAACTTCCCTCCCTACTCGGTCGGTGAAGCGGGCTTTATGGGTGGCCCGAAACGTCGTGAAATCGGCCATGGCCGTCTGGCACGCCGTGGTGTTCAGGCCATGCTGCCGTCTGAAGAAGCCTTCCCCTACACTATTCGTGTGGTATCGGAAATTACTGAATCCAACGGCTCAAGCTCGATGGCGTCAGTATGTGGCTCCTCACTTGCGCTGATGGATGCGGGTGTTCCGTTGAAAGCACCGGTGGCGGGTATCGCCATGGGTCTGGTGAAAGACGAAGATGGCTACGCGGTACTGACCGATATCCTGGGTGATGAAGATCACCTTGGCGATATGGACTTTAAAGTGGCCGGTTCAGAAGAGGGTGTTACTGCCCTGCAGATGGACATCAAGATCGAAGGCATCAACGAAGAGATCATGGAGACTGCGCTTCAGCAAGCCCACAAAGCGCGCCTGGGTATTCTTGAGCAGATGAATGTAGTCATCAGCCAGAGCCGTACCGACGTCTCCGATAATGCGCCTTCCATGGCCACCATCAAGATCGACCCGGACAAGATCCGTGACGTTATTGGTAAAGGCGGCGCCACCATTCGCAAGATTTGCGACGATACCGGCGCGTCTATCGACCTTGATGACGACGGCACCGTGCGCATCTACGCTGAAGACAAGGCTGCGGCGAAAAAAGCCATCGATACCGTATTGGCGATTACGGCAGAAGCGGAAATTGGCAAGCTGTATAACGGCAAGGTCGTACGTATTGCTGACTTCGGTGCCTTTGTGAACATCATGCCGGGTACCGATGGTCTTGTGCATATTTCGCAAATCGTGGCTGAGCGCGTTAACAACGTGCGCGATTTCCTGAACGAAGGCGACGACGTGATTGTGAAGGTGCTCGACATCGATAACCGCAACCGCGTGAAGCTCTCGATGAAAGAGATCACCGAAGAAGAGAAAGCAGCGTTTGCCGCTGAAAGTGAGAACACCGCGGACTAAGTCGCCGTAAGGTTGTCTCTTCCGCCCCCGTAGCCCCTGGTTGCGGGGGCGGAGTCGTTTGGTTGAAAGAAAGTGTGATTAAAAGAACGTTTGGTTGGGTGGACGTTTAGTTAGAAGGAAGTAGGCATGGAGAAGGAACAGGCACCGCGTTGGTGGGCGGTGGTCGCCGTGATGATCGGCATTTTTCTATTGGTAACCGCTGAACAGCTGCCTATCGGGTTGTTGTCTCAGGTGGCTTCATCCATGGATGTAACGCCCGGTGTCGCTGGTTTGATGGTAACGGTACCGGGCGTGGTCGCCGCTTTTTCGGCGCCGCTACTGCCCGTGGCGGTAGGCCGGTTGGATAGGCGCATTATGCTCACGCTACTCATGGTCGTCATGGTGATTGGTAGCGTGCTTTCAGCGCTGGCCAGTAGCTTTATTCTGCTGCTGGCCGCCCGCGTGCTGGTGGGTGTCAGTATCGGCGGTTATTGGGCCGTGGCCGGGAGTATTGCCCCGCGCTTGGTGCCCAGCGATAAAGTGCCCAAGGCCATGACGATTATTTTTGGCGGCGTAGCCGCTGCATCGGTACTTGGCGTGCCACTGGGTACCTTGCTGGGTGATCTAAGCAACTGGCGAATCGCGTTTGCGGCTCTGGGCGGTTTTAGCCTGTTAACCGCACTGGCACTGTGGTGCTGGTTGCCGCCACTGCCACCCAGGGAGCCAGTCCGTCTCAAAGTGCTGGCCCAGCAGTTCACTAGCCGTGGCGTTCGGGTCGCGGTTCTGGTCACGGGCTTTGTAGTTGTCGGACACTTTGCAGCGTACACTTTCATTAGCCCTATCCTTCAGGAGATAAGCGGTGTAGCTCAGCGCCATGTGGGCAGCTTGCTGCTACTTTATGGGGCGGCAGGAATACTGGGCAATATCGCCGCAGGCATGTTCGCTGGGCGCCATCCTTACCGGGCGGTGCTGGCGATCCCAAGCTTGCTGCTATTGGTGGTGGCGTCTTTCCCGCTGCTCGGGGTCGAGCCTGTCAGCGGCGTGCTGCTACTCATGGTGTGGGGCGCGGCCTTTGGCAGCGTGTCGGTGAGCATACAGACGTGGATTTTACGCACCGCACCCAATACCGAAGCCGCGACCGCCTTGATGGCCTTTGTATTCAACCTCTCCATTGGGCTGGGCGCGATGGTCGGTGGCCGGGTTGTTGATGCTACTAGCCTGCCTATTACCATGTGGGCCGCATCGGGCCTATTCTTGCTGGGCGCGCTGTTGGTATGGCGAACACCCGCCACCATTGTGGGTGAAAAGCACCGCTAAGCGCCCCGTGAGTGTTAGGTGTCAGGTGCGAAGCCTTGAGGCATAAAAATTCCCCTGTCAGTGACAGGGGGATTTACATTTTAAGCGTTAATCGCCGAGATCAGGGGCGCTCAATCGCCAGTGCCACCCCCTGGCCGCCGCCGATACACAGCGTCGCCAGGCCTTTCTTGGCATCCCGGGCAATCATCTCATGAAGGAGCGATACCAGTACGCGACAGCCAGAAGCACCAATCGGGTGGCCCAGGGCAATCGCGCCACCGTTGACGTTGACCTTGGATATATCCCAGCCCAGCTCTTTCTGAACAGAAAGGGCCTGTGCCGCAAAAGCCTCGTTGGCTTCCGCAAGGTCCAGGTCCTCCAGGCTCCAGCCGGCTTTTTCCAGGCAGCGACGGGTAGCGGGCACGGGGCCAATACCCATAATGGCAGGGTCTACGCCCGCATTGGCGTAAGCGGCAATACGTGCCAGCGGCTCAAGACCTAACGCCTTGGCTTTTTCTGCCGAGCAGATCATCACAACGGCCGCGCCATCGTTGAGTGAGGAGGCGTTACCTGCGGTAACGGTGCCATCCTTTTTGAACGCTGGGCGCATGCCCGCCAGCTTTTCAGCGGTAATTTCGCGCGGGTTCTCGTCGGTATCAAACACAACGGGATCGCCTTTGCGCTGGGGGATCTGCACCGGCACGATCTGGCTTTTAAATTTGCCCTCTTTAATGGCGTTGGCAGCGTTCTGTTGCGACTGAGCGGCAAACGCGTCCATTTCCTCGCGGGTAATGCCGTATTTTTCAGCCAGGTTTTCGGCGGTGATGCCCATATGGTAGTCATTGAAGGCGTCCCAAAGGCCGTCATGCACCATGGTATCAATGGCTTTCCAATCGCCCATGCGCTGACCAGTGCGCGAATGGGGCAATACATGGGGAGACGCCGACATGTTTTCCTGCCCACCAGCCAGGATCAGCTCAGCATCGCCACAGCGAATCGCTTGTGTGGCAAGATGCACGGCTTTTAGGCCTGAGCCACATACCTTGTTGATTGTCATGGCCGGTACGGAAGCCGGCAGGCCCGCTTTAATTGCCGCCTGACGAGCAGGGTTTTGCCCTACGCCCGCCGTCAGTACTTGGCCGAGGAGTACTTCGTCCACCTGGTCGGGGGAAACGCCGGTTGATTCAAGGATATCCTTAATCACTAACGCGCCAAGCTCGCTTGCAGGAATGCCTGCCAGTGAACCGCCAAAGGAACCGACCGCGGTGCGGCGAGCCGCAACAATGACCACTTCTTGCATGAGATGACTCCTAACGTGAGTAAGGTAGACCGCCTGTTTTGCTATTTTGTTTGTACGGGCCTGTTTTTACGGACCTGTTTTACTGTCTGTTCTTGCTATCTGTTCTTACTGCCTGATGTACTGAGGCATAACCTACGCTATCTGTTTTTTATGTCAGGCTTGCTACTCAGCATAGGGGAAAGTTGTGCGTTGCGGCAATGCGCTTTTTTAAAGGCAAATAAAAACGGACCCTGAAGGTCCGCTTGGTAGATGACTAGAAGGCGTAGCCTACGCCAGCTGCACCGGGATAGCGTTGCTGGTATGGCTAACCTCGTTACCTTCCTGCAGGTAGACCAGAGCTGGCTGGTGCTGTTCAAGCTCGGCTTCCGAATAGTGGGCGTAGCTACAAATAATAATCCGGTGACCGGGGGCGGCTAAATGCGCCGCCGCGCCGTTAATCGAGATCAAACGAGAGCCTTCTTCGCCACGGATCGCGTAGGTGGTAAAACGCTCACCGTTTTCAACGTTATAGATCTGGATTTGTTCGTTTTCACGAATACCGGCCATATCCAGCAGGTCGCCATCAATGGCGCAAGACCCTTCGTAGTTAAGCACTGCATGGGTAACGCGTGCCATATGGAGCTTGGCTTTGAGCATAATTGTTTGCATAACAACTCCTGGTTGCGAAGCCTGCGGCTTGGCGATAAAACGTAATGGATCAAGCGGGCAGTTGCACGCTGAGATTATCAATCAAGCGAGCGGGACCTAGCCGAGCAGCGGCCAGTAATACCGCGTCACGAGTGGTGGTGCTGACAGGCGTTAACTCGGGCGTACGAAGCTCAAGATAATCGGGCGTAAAGCCTGCCTCGGTAAGCTCAATCAACCCGTTCGCCAGCATGGTTTCAAGCGGCTCCCCCTGCTCTAACGCGTCGCGCAATTCACACAGCGTGCGGTAAAGCGTAGGGGCTATCGCGCGTTCGGCATCGCTCAAGTAGCCGTTACGCGATGAAAGCGCCAGCCCATCGTCGTCGCGCACAATCGGCACGCCAATAATGTCAATCGGCATATGCAGGTCCTGCACACACTTGCGAATAACGGCAAGCTGCTGGTAGTCCTTCTCACCAAAGCAGGCAACGTCGGGCTGTACCAGGTTAAACAGCAGAGTGACAACGGTAGACACGCCGTCAAAGTGCCCGGGCCGTGAGCCACCGCACAGGCCCTCTCCCACGTCAGGCACGTGAACGCACGTTTGCGAGGTTAGCCCATTGGGATAAAGCGTGCTTACCGAGGGTGAAAAGAGCACGTCGCATCCGGCTGCCCTAAGCTTTGCCTGGTCATCGGTGAAGGTGCGCGGGTAGCCGTCCAGGTCTTCGTTAGGCCCAAACTGCATGGGGTTTACAAACAGGCTGGCAACGACAACATCTGCGTGCTCACGCGCCTTGGCAACCAGCGCTAAATGCCCGGCATGAAGATTGCCCATGGTCGGCACGAGCGCGATTCGCTGGCCGTGCGTTCGGTAGTTGCGCAGGAGGCTGCGCAGGTCGTTGATCTCTCGCAATGTACGCATAGTCATGTGTCGTAAGGTTACGTCGCAAACGGGCAGGTTAGAAGCAGTGCTCGGGAGCTGGGAAGGCACGCGTTTTGACCGCCTCGTGGAAGTCCTGAAAGGCGCCCTGAATATTGCCAGCATCTGCCATGAAGTTTTTCACAAACCGCGGCGGGCGGCCATGGGTGACGCCGAGTACATCATGCATGACCAGAATTTGACCATTGGTATCGGGGCCTGCACCAATTCCGATGACCGGTACATCAAGCGCGCCGGTAATGGCCTTGCCCAGGCTTGCCGGTACGCACTCCAGTAATATAACCGAAGCGCCCGCCTCAACCAGCACTTTGGCATCCTGCAGGATACGCTCTGCCTGGGCGGTGTCTCGTCCTTGTACCTTGTAGCCACCTAGCTGATAAACCGCCTGTGGCGTTAAGCCCAAGTGGGCGCATACGGGCACGCCGCGGCGTGTTAGCTCACGGATCCCCTCGGCCATCCAGGCTTCGCCTTCTACCTTGACCAGTTCCGCACCGGCACGCATGAGGGCTGCGCCGTCTTCCAGCATGCGCTGCGTAGAGGCGTTACTCATAAACGGCAGGTCAACCATCAACAGACTATGGCCTTTGCCGCGTGCGGCACAGCGGGTGTGGTAGCAAATATCGTCGACTGTCACGGGGAGCGTGCTGGTATGCCCCTGGAGCACCATGCCGAGCGAGTCACCCACCAAAAGCACGTCGATACCGGCGTGGCTCGCCGCTTGGGCAAAGGAGGCATCGTAAGCGGTTAAGCAACTAAACGTTTCGCCAGCGCGCTTGTAGGCCTGTAGCGTGCTTAGAGTCACGGGTTTCATGGCATGCTCTCACTCGTCGTGGCCGCTGCGGCATGGGCAGCCGGCCGTTGTTAATATCACGCTGTTGCGATGTTCTTAAAAAATGGGCCCTGAAAGGCAAACCAGAACGTTAGTGTGTGGGCTGGAAAACGATTGTTACCCGGTCCAGTGTTGTGTGTCGAGGCTAGGGTAGCAAGATAACCTCTTAGGCAGGACCATCTTCGACTAAACGCTGAATGCCTGGTTCGGGGATTTGATTTAGCCATTCGCTTACCGGCTGCTGGCGAAGCGTCAGCGTTGCATCCAGTTCCGCCAGGGGAGCGAGCACAAAGGCGCGCTCGTGCATACGCGGATGGGGAACGCTTAAACGCGGGTAGGCAATTGTCTGCTGGTCAAAAAGCAGTAAATCCAGATCCAGTGTGCGTGGGCCCCAGTGGCGTAGCCGCTGGCGCCGGTGCTGTTGTTCCAGCGCCTGTAGTTGGTCAAGCAGCGCCAGCGGTGAAAGGCGCGTTGTCAGGGCGACTACTGCGTTGACAAAATCCGGCTGGTCCTGGGGGCCAACCGGGCGGCTCGCGTAAAGTGAGGAAGTGGCCGTCAACTGGCTCAAGGGCAGCAGGGCAAGTGCCGAAATCGCCTGGCGCACCTGCCTGATAGGATCATCAAGATTACTACCCAAGCCAATATACGTAAGCGATGTCGGGCTCATGCGTTGCTCACTTTTCCGATTTGCGCGTGGGTTTACGGCGCCGTTTGCGGCGGCGGTCGCCCTGGCTTGCCGGGTCGCCCCCAATTTTTTGTAGCAAGCGAAGCTGCTCATGCTCGTCGCCCTGCTGGAAGGCCGTCCACCAGTCGCCCAAACCACGCGGGATTTCGCCCGCCTGCTCACGCAGCAGTAGTAAGTCGTAAGCGGCACGAAAACGTGGGTGCTCGCGGGTTTGGAACGCACGCTTGCCGCGTCGTAACGGCAGGCGTGCCTGTAGCTCCCAAATATCGCGCATGGGCATGCCAAAGCGTTTAGGGATAGAGGTATGTTCCAATTGACGCGACACCACCTCCTGCGATGCCGTTTGCAGTGCCGGTATCGCGGGCATGCCTTCACTTTCAAGCTCGGCCTGGCGATTGGCAACCGGGGCCCATAAGAAGGCGGCCAGCAGGAAGGCAGGCGTCACCGGGCGACCTTCGGCAATGCGCTTGTCGGTATTGGCCAAGGCGAATTCAATGAGCTTTTCCGCCCACGCCGCATCGGCCATGGCCTCTTCCGATTCGGGGAAGAGCATGCCAAACAGGCCGTAATGGCTAAGCAGGCGGAAGGTTGCCAACCCATAGCCTGACATAAACATCTTGAGCACTTCATCAAATAACCGTGCAGGCGGAATTTGCAGCAACAGCGGCGCAAGGTCGTACATCGGCGCTTCGGTGGCCGGCTCAATAGTGAAGTCGAGCTTGGCCGCGAAGCGAACGGCGCGCAGCATACGCACCGGGTCTTCCCGGTAGCGGGTGGCCGGGTCGCCAATCAGGCGCAGCGTGCGCGATTCAATATCACGCGCACCGTTGGCAAAGTCGTGAAGGCTGAAGTCGGCAATGTTGTAATACAGCGCGTTAACGGTGAAGTCACGCCGTAAGGCATCTTCCTCAATGCTGCCCCATACATTGTCTCGCAGCAGCAAGCCGGCGTCCGACTGGTGAGCGATATTCTCGCCGTGTTCGTCTTGTGGCTTGCCACGGAACGTAGTGACTTCGATGACCTCGCGCCCAAAGCGGACATGGACAATACGAAAGCGTCGGCCAATCAAACGCGAATTGCGAAACAGGTCACGCACCTGCTCCGGCGTGGCGTTGGTGGCAACGTCAAAGTCCTTGGGCATTTTGCCAAGCAGCGCATCGCGAATACATCCGCCCACCAGGTAGGCGTCGAAGCCTGCACCGCTAAGGCGGTAAAGCACTTTTAGCGCAGCGTCGCTGATATGTTGGCGAGAAACAGGGTGCTCGGACCGAGGGATAATGCGTGGGCTGAGAGCGGTTCCACTCTCTTGGGGATCGAGCAGGGTTTTCAATTGCTCTCCCGGGCTATGTAAGAAACGGGTAAATCCTTTGAACATGCGGCGATATCGACTCGCAGGGTATCGAAAAAGTGACCGTGAAGTAAGCGGTAAGCCGATGAGTGTAGCCGACCCCTTTACGCTTGCAAAGCACCTCGGGCAGGTTTACGAACGCCTTCCCCTTTAAACGCGGAAAGGGGAGGCTAAAAGAGCCTCCCCTATAAAGCATTTAATCAGCGTCCATGCTGCTGTTTTTCTTCATGATGGCACATCGCCCTGAATACGCACCGCAGTCGATAGGCAGTATCCGACCGCCTCGTATTCAAAACAATAATCCAACCGCGAACTTTTCTTCCCCGACGTATTATTGTTGGTTCCGGGGGTGTACACACTCACTGCAATTATTCTTGTTGGGGCGCAGATCATTTGGTGTACGTCGCGTCCATTTTGGGCACTTGCTACCTGTTGTTTTTATTAGCTGCGCTTATTGTGCTTAGCGCCAGCAAGTCATGAGATTGAAGCCTGTTGTTATTATTAGTGCTGTTATCTCCCCTGGCCTTGTTGTTTTTGTTATGGCTCAGGTTGGGGTGGTGTCATGTTGTTTTTGTTAGTGACCCACCGCTTGGCCCAGTTTATTTTTCTTACCCAGTAATATTGCACTCGTCGTGCCACTTGTTTAAATGTTTATTTATTTCATGTTCTTATGATTATTTTTTATTTTGAGGAACTTCGGTGACAGATAAGTGTTACCGTTTTTGGTCCGATTTTTTACGGGCATTGTGTGGGTAGGTAACAATGATTGGGTAACGTAAATCGGTTATTTTTTATTTAAATCAGTATAGTAGACGATGGTCGTAAGCGCTTAGTGTGAGGCGCTGGCGGGTAAGCCAGTCAGCGGCGTCAGTTGGGACGCCGAGCAGTTTTTTTACGCGGGATGCCAAGCCGTTGGCGCCGTTCCCACAGATTTTTACGACTAATGCCCAGTTTTTGAGCCAGCTCGGTTTCGCTCATCAGGTCCTGATGCTCAAGCACAAAGTGCTGGAAATAGTCTTCCAAAGAGAGATCATCCTCATCCTCCGCTGGCGTGCTCTCGTCGCTGGAGGAAGCCGCTGAACTCGCCTGTGAATGGGCGCGAGGCGGTGCAGGTGCCAGTCCGAGATCATCCGGGTGAATCAGATGGCCTTCGGCTAAAATCACGCCTCGCTCCAGGGCGTTTTCAAGCTCACGAACGTTACCTGGCCACGGGTAATCACGCAGGTCCTGGCGGGCGGCCCTTGAAAGCCGTAGGCCGGGGCGCTCGTGACGCGTGCACGCTTTATCCAGCAAGATATCGGCAATCTGGAGCACGTCGTCTTCGCGTTCGCGCAGCGGGGGGAGCTCGATCTGCATCACGTTTAAGCGGTAGTAAAGGTCCAGGCGAAATTCACCGCTTTTGGATAATGCACGCAGGTCGCGGTGGGTCGCGGCAATCAGGCGGACATTAACGTGGCGGGTTTCCACAGAGCCAATCTTGCGGATTTCTCCCTCCTGTAACACACGCAGCAGGCGTGCCTGAGCATCAAGGGGCAGTTCACCAATCTCATCAAGAAACAGCGTGCCCTGGTCGGCGGCCTCCACTAGGCCGGTACGTGATGCGCTGGCGCCGGTAAACGCGCCTTTCTCATGGCCGAACAGTTCAGACTCAATCAGCGTTTCGGGAATAGCGGCACAGTTAACGCTGATTAGCGGGGCGCTAGCACGCTTGCTTTGTTGGTGAATAGCCCGCGCAACCAGCTCTTTACCGGTACCTGATTCTCCTAAAATCAGCACGGTCACATCGGCCGGGGCGGTTTTGCGGATACGCGTATAGACCTGCTGCATGGCCGCGCATTCGCCAATCATCATCTGCTGGCTGCCACCATCATCGGTAATCGCAGGGGGCTCGCCATGCTGCATGGACTGCTGATGCAATATACGCTCAACGGTCTCCAGCATTTCAGTGTGGTCAAACGGCTTGGCGATATAATCGACGGCACCTTGTTTTAAGGCATCTACCGCTGAGCGCATGCTGGCATAGCTGGTCATGATCAGCACCGGTGCGGGAGCAGCAGCGCCAATCAACGTGGTGCCAGGCTCGCCCGGCAGACGCAGGTCACTGATGATGAGGTCGAACTCAGGAAGCGTTAGTTGGTTGGCCTCTTCAACGCTGCCTGCTTCGCTGACGGTGTAGTCATGACGCTCAAGCAGGCGCTTTAGCGCACTGCGAATAATCGCTTCATCTTCAACAATCAGAATCCTGGGCATAGGGTCGCTGGCCATCCTGTTGGTAAAGCGGCAGCCAAAGCGTAATGGCCGTGCCGCGAGGCTCGTTGGGCGGCGGCGAGGCCACGTCTATTCTGCCTTGGTGCTCGTTGATAATTTGATACGCAAGCGACAGCCCAAGTCCTGTGCCTTCGCCTGCAGGTTTGGTCGTGGTGAATGGCTCAAACAAGTGGTCACGCACGCGAGGATCAATTCCCTGGCCGTTATCCGTTACCCGCCACCAGGCACTGCCTGCCTGCTGCCCTGCGGTAATCACCACCTGGCCGCCGGGCATGCAAGCGTCCCTGGCGTTGCTAAGCAGGTTGACCATCACTTGGGTTAAACGCTGAGCATCCCCGCGTACCACAAGACCATCAGGGCACGCATTGGTCAACGTTACATCCTCACCCGAGCGCGCCAGGTGGATCAAGTTTAATGCGTCTTCGCTTAGCGTGTTAAGCGCCGCAGGAGACGCGGGCGGCGGGCCCGCCTGGCGCCCGCCATGCGCAAAGCCGACCAGCGAGTTCACAATGGTCGTTACGCGCCGGGTTAGCTGCTGGATCTGATCCGCAGTCTCCAGCAGAGCAGGGTCGTTGGTATCGTAGCGTAAATTTTGCACCAGTGACGAAATCCCGGTAATCGGGTTGCCAATCTCGTGGGCAACGCCGGCTGCCAACTGGCCAATAGAAGCCAGGCGGGCAGCATGGACCAACTCATCTTCCAGCCACTTCATCTCGGTGTGGTCTTCGACCAACACCACGCTGCCGCCTCGGCTGTCGTGGCCGCTAAGCTCGGCTTTATGCAGGGTAAGAAAGTAATCCTTGCCGTGCAGCGACACCGCCTGTTTATAAAGCGGTGTGTGGGAGGCCAGTAAGACGTTGCCCAATAGCTCAGGCCACGGCGCAGGTAAATTATCGCAGCGCGCGCCAATCACGCTTTCGCCGCTGATGCCAGAAAGCTGGGAAAGCGCCTCGTTCCACATCAAAAGCTCTTTGTCATCGCCAAATACGCACAGGCCAACAGGAAGATAAGCCAGCGTTTGGCGGTGGTGGCGGCGCAGTCCGTCAAGCTCTCGGGCAAGCCCGGTCAGGCGTGAACGGTAGGCTTCCAGGCGGCTCTCCACAAAGTGGATATCGTCCGTTACCGGGGCGTCGTCATGGCGGTAGGGCAGGTAGCGGTCGACAATGTCACGTGCGACCGAAGGCCCCATTAAGCCTGACAGGTTGGCCTGAATACGGTCACGCAGGCGGCGCAGTGCGTAAGGGCGGCGTTCTTGTGGCGTAAACTTGAGCGCTTTTAATGCTCTGGATACTTCTCGCTGGGCGGCTTCATCGCCGATCGCTTGCGCCAGGTGCGTAGAAAAGTCAGCAGCGGTGGCAGCCTCCAGCGGTAGCCGCTTGGAGCGGATAACGGCATCGACGGAGCACGCCTCGGCGGCTGATTTTTCGCCCTCTGAAATACGTGTAAACAGCGAAATAACCATCAAGAGAACAATGTTGGTCGCCAGTGATACCAGCGTTACCGTGTACCAAGGGGGCGCACTGTCGCTCATCAGGTGAGTAAAGGGCAGTGCGGGGGTCGGGAACGTGAAGATAAGCGGTAGCCAAAGCCCCCAAAGCCATAGGATGACACCTGCGATAAGGCCAACAACCATACCTTTGCGATTTGCACCTGGCCAGTAAAGCAGTGCCAGCATGCCGGGCAAGCACTGCGCCATACCCACAAAAGAGGCCATGCCCAGGCTCACGAGGTCGTGATGGCGCCCAACCCCCTCATAAAATAGCCAGCCGCTAACAATCACGCCGACCACCAAGGCTCGGCGTAGCCAGAGTAGCCAGCCATAAAGATCGCTACGCGCTTCGGGCGGCCTGGCCACCAGTACAATATGGTTGAGCACCATGCCGGATAGCGCCAGGGCGATCATGATCATCGTACCGGTGACCGCAGCGAGCCCGGCCAGAAATGCCAGTGCTTTGACCCACCAGTGTTCGCTGATCATATACACCGCGTAGGCAGTGATCGGAAGCTCGTTATTGACCGATTGAGCGGCCCACCAGATAAGCGGTATCGGCAAGGCCATCAATAACAGGTAAAGCGGTAATGTCCAGCTGGCCTGAAGCAGGGTGTGGCGTGACAGGTTTTCGGCAAAGGTAATATGAAATAGATGGGGCATCATGAACGCGGCTGCAAAAAACAGCAGTAACAGCGTGCGCCATTGAGCGTCATCCAGCTGATAGGTTGCCTGCTGGGCTTGTAGGCCTGGCCCCTCAAGCCAGCGTTGTAAATCATTGGGTCCATCAAATACAAGCCATAAGGCCACCGCGCCCAGGCACAGCATGGCGAGTAGTTTAATCAGAGACTCTAGCGCCAACATACTGATTAACGGGTCCTGGCGCGTATGGCTATGTCGGGCTCCGAACATCACGGCGAGTACCGCAATCAGCCCACAAAATAGCAGGGCGACCGCGGAGCTATAGGCACTGCCGGTGAGCCATTGAATAGCGCTGCTCAAGGTTTGAACTTGAATGCCTAACAGTGGCAGCACGGCCAAAAGACTGATTAACGTGACCAGTGAGCCTGCCCAGCGCGAACGAAACCGGAACGCAAACAGATCCGCGAGTGAGGCGAGCTGATACGTGCGGGTAATCCGCTGGATAGGCACCAGCAGGACCGGGGCAAGTAGAAAGGTACCGGCCGCGCCCAGGTAGTAAGCCAGGTAGCCAAACCCTGCCTGGGCCGCAAGTTCAACGCTGCCATAAATTGCCCAGGCGCTGGCATAAACGCCGAGGGCGAGGGTGTAAACGATGGGGTGGCGGGTAACGTATGTAGGCAACCAGCCGCGCTCAACGGCGACGCCACAGCTAAACATCAGCCCCAGGAAGCCCAGGCCGAGCAGTAAAACGCCGGTTAACTCAACGCTCATCTAACTTCCTTTTTTGCTCAAGCCATAGCGTGAGCGCAATCAACACGCCCCAGATAGCGAACGGGCGGTACCAGGCCGTGCTCGGATTGCTCCAGCCGTCCATTAATAACGGAGAGAGCAAATAACCGCCAAACACCAAAAACAGCATGATGCGATAGACATACATGGAGAACTCCTTACGGCGAGCGGCGGTGTTCGGTGGGGGAAAGGCGCTCAATCGCCCAGTTTGCCACTGCCCAGTGTAGCTGGCTGGCAGGAGGTTCTGTGGCCAGAGCGGCCGGTGGTGCTTGATCAAGCGCTTGAAGCGCCTGAAAAAGCTGGCGTCGCCTGCCGTCCTCGTCCTCGGCAAGCGCCGGGGCCAGGTTCTGTTTTGAAAGCTTTTGGCCGTCTGGGGTGACGACCAGTGGCAAATGTAAATAGCGCGGTTCTGGTAGCTCCAAAGCGCTTTGAAGCTGACGCTGCCAAGGGGTATTGTCGAGTAAATCGAGCCCACGAACCACGTCGGTAATACCCTGCTCGGCATCGTCAACGACGACCGCCAATTGATAAGCCCAGAGGCCATCCTTGCGCTTAAGCACCACGTCACCCAGCGCTACTGGGTCAAACTGCTGCGCGCCAAACAGACGGTCCTGCCAGACAATCGGGCGCTTGGCCAGGTCACTGCGTAACCGCCAGGCAACCGGCTTATCCGGCTCCCTTAACCCGTCACGGCACCAGCCTGGATAAATAGCATGCGATTGCCACTGTTTGCGTGAGCAGCTACAAGGATACGCCAAGCGCTGATCAATGAGTTGATCCAGCGCTTGTTGATAAGCGTCATGGCGGTTGTGCTGCCAGCATAGCGTTTCATCCCACTGTAAGCCAAAGCGTTCCAACTGGCGCAAAATGGTGGCGTCTGCCCCTTGGGGGCAGCGCGGTGGGTCAATATCTTCAATACGCACCAACCAGCGCCCGCCAGCGGCACGAGCATCCAGATAACTGCCGAGCGCTGCAACAAGCGAACCAAAATGCAAAGGCCCTGAAGGAGTGGGGGCAAAGCGCCCCCGGTAGCTGGTAGAAGACATCATGCAAACCTTTACCCAAAACAAAAGCGGGCACCCAAAGGTGCCCGCTTCAGCGTTAGCGTACCAAGGGGTTAAATAACCGGCTTAGCCGCCAAGCTGTTTTTCTTTAAGTTCCGCCAGGGTTTTGCAATCAACGCAAAGGGTGGCGGTAGGACGGGCTTCCAAACGACGAATGCCGATTTCAACGCCGCATGCTTCGCAGAAACCATAATCGTCGTCGTCGATATTTTCGATGGTTTCATTGATTTTCTTGAGCAGCTTGCGCTCGCGGTCGCGAGTGCGCAGTTCAAGGCTAAAGCCCTCTTCCTGCGTTGCCCGGTCGGCGGGGTCGGCGTAGTTGTTGGCGTCTTCCTGAAGGTGGCGCACGGTGCGGTCCACCTCTTCCATGAGGTCTTGCTTCCAGTCCAACAGCAGCTGACGAAAATGCGCCAACTGCTTATCGTTCATGTACTCTTCACCTGGTGCCGACTCATACGGAGTGAAGGACTTGGCCGCTTCCGGTTTTTTTTCCGCTACTGGCATGGGATTGCCCCTTACGTATATGACTGCTGATCGATCATGAGCGTATGCCACGATCTCACGCCAAAGGGATGCTTGTTTAGCTGAAAAACTCCCGCTTTGCAAGCATAATGGTGCGTTTGCGACTATGGTCCTACTGCTTGTAAGACCCCTGTCATGCTTTAACTTTGCTAGATGAAGGAGCCGTTATGGCCTGGAACCCACGAATCAGCCACGTGGCACCTTTTCGCGTGATGCATCTATTGGAAATGGCCCAGGCGCGGGAGGCGGCGGGGCATGACGTGATTCATCTGGAGGTCGGCGAACCAGACTTTGCCACGCCTGAGCCGATCATTGCGGCAGGCCAACAGGCCTTGTCACGTGGTCAGACGCGTTACACTCCCGCCGCCGGGCTGCCTGCGCTGCGTGAGGCCATTGCCAGGCACTACGCAGAACACTTTAATGCTGACGTGGACCCTGCCCGGATTCTGGTTACGCCGGGTGCATCCGGCGCGCTGCTGCTGGCAAGCCAACTGCTTGTAGAGAGCGGTGACCGGGTGCTGATGGCGGACCCCAATTATCCATGCAACCGCCACTTTATGGCGTTGGCAGGCGCTGAAATTGACGCGGTTTCCGTGGGGCGTGAGAGCGGCTGGCAGTTGGATGCCGGTTTGGTCGAGCGGCACTGGCGTGATGAAACCCGGCTGGCCATGCTGGCTTCGCCCTCCAACCCTACCGGGCACACCTTGAGTGCTGAGCAGCTGTCTCAAGTGCTGGACGCTGTGGCCACGCGCTCGGGCGAAGTGATCGTTGACGAGATCTATCAAGGGCTCAACTACGACGATGTTCCGCTGTCTGCGACATCACTTTCCAGCGAAGCGTTTGTGGTTAACAGCTTCTCAAAATATTTCGGTATGACCGGCTGGCGCCTGGGCTGGCTGGTCGCGCCGCCGCGCGCGGTTGAGCCCTTGACCCGGCTTGCCCAGAACGTCTTTCTGGCAGCTTCTACCCCTTCTCAGCATGCAGCGCTTGCCGCTTTCACTCCCGAGTGCCGGGCGATTCTGGAGCAGCGTCGTGAAATTCTCGCTGAGCGCCGTCAGGTCTTGCTTGATGGGCTGGCGACGCTTGGCCTGGCGCCCGACTTACCGCCTCAAGGTGCGTTTTATGTCTGGCTGGATATCTCGCGCTATAGCCGCGATAGCCAAGCCTTTTGTGAACGGCTGCTGGAAGAGGAAAACGTAGCCATCACCCCCGGTATTGATTTTGCCGTGCGTGGTGGCGAGCACCATGTGCGGATTGCGTTTACCAATGATGTTGCTCGGCTTGAGGAGGCGGTGGCGCGGATCACCCGCTTTGTGGGGCGGCTATGACACGGGCCTCTTCGCTGCATTCCTCATTGCCTTCTCCATTGGGTTATCCGTCACTGGTGCCTGGTACGCTGCTGCGCCGCTACAAGCGTTTTTTTGCTGATGTGCGCTTGGACGATGGCCGAGAAGTGGTAGCGCACTGCCCCAATACCGGGTCGATGAAAGCCGTCAATGTGCCCGGCTGCCGAGTGTGGCTGTCACCCAGTGATAACCCCAAGCGCAAGCTTTTATGGACATGGGAGCTCATTGAGCTGCCCCAGCCCGATGGTAGCGTGTCGTTGGTATCGGTTCATACGGGGCGAACCAACCGGATTGTCGAGGCGGCGCTCAGTGCTAACCAACTGGAGGCGCTCGCCGGTTATGCCTGCCAGCGTCGTGAGGTAAAGGTCGGGGAGTCGCGGCTTGATTTTCTGCTTGAGGACCCGGTGAAAGGGCGCGCGTACATTGAGGTCAAACAGGTAACCCTCAAAGAGCAGGATGGATACGGTTATTTCCCCGACTCGGTAAGCGTGCGCGGGCTTAAACACCTACAGGCGTTAAGTGCATTGGCCTTGCAGGGGGAGCGGGCCGTGCTGCTGTTTTGCATTGCCCACGAAGGTATTAATGATGTCGCAGCCGCTGCGCATATCGACGCCGCCTATGCGGCAGGGCTTGAGGCAGCGGTTGCCAGCGGTGTTGAAGTGCTCGCGTATGGTACGAGCACTCAGTGGAAGGAGGGTGTTCCGGTCAGCGTAACGCTTGCGCGCACGCTGCCGGTTCGCTTAACGGCGACGTACGCGAAAGATGGCGATCTCGCCGAAGAGGTTGGGCCACCACTTTGAGGTCCAGTGCCCGCGGCGCTCGCCCACACCCACGGCACGGTCCACGATTACCAGGCCCTTTTCACGGCACAGTTGTTCGAAGTCGTTAAAGGTCGACAAGTGAATGTTGGGCGTGTCGTACCAGGCGTGAGGCAGCGACTTGGAGACCGGCATGTAGCCGCGTAGACCCAGGTAGACGCGGTGACGCCAGTAGGCAAAGTTGGGGAAGGTGATAATGCCTTCGTCAGCGACGCGCAGCATCTCATCAAGCATTTTGTCGGGGCGGCGCAGTGCCTGGAGTGCTTGGGTCATGATGACTAGGTCGTAGCTGTGATCGCAAAAGCTGGCCAGTCCGTCGTCCAGGTTGTGCTCTATCACGCTGACACCGCGTGCCACGCAGCTGGTAATGCCGTCTGGGGCGATCTCCAGACCGTAGCCAGTGACGCTCTTGTCGCGGGCCAGGCTCTCCAGAAGTTCGCCATCGCCGCAGGCGAGATCCAGTACGTGAGCGCCTTTAGGCACCCAGTCGTAAATCAGTTCAAGGTCGGCGCGCATCAACGGGTCTCCTCCAGGCCTAGCTCACGAGCAGTACGGTCCATAAAGGCGCTGAACAGCGCTTCATAACGCGGCTCTGGTAGCAGGAACGCATCGTGCCCATGGGGCGACGCAATATTGGCGTAGCTAACCGACTTGCCCGCTCGGATAAGGGCATCGACCAGCTCACGGGAACGGGCGGGCGGGAAGCGCCAATCGGTAGTGAAACTGACAATCAAGAAAGGGCACTGTGCAGGGGCAAGCGCTTTGGCCAGGTCACCGCCGCAGGTGGCGGCCGGGTCGAAATAGTCCAGCGCCTTGGTCATCAGAAGATAGGTATTGGCATCAAAGGCGGTGGAGAATGCATCGCCCTGGTAGCGCAGGTAGGATTCGACCTGGAACTCAACATCGAAGCCGAAGTTAAGGTCGTCGCTTCTAAGGTCGCGCCCGAACTTGCTGCCCATGGCGTCTTCTGACAAGTAGGTGATATGTCCCACCATGCGTGCCAGTTTCAACCCGCGCTTGGGTACGGTGTCGTGCTCGGCGTACCAGCCGCCGAAGAACTCGGTGTCTGAGCGAATGGCCTGACGGGCTACTTCGTTAAACGCAATGTTCTGCGCTGAAAGCCGGGGCGTTGCGGCAATCACCACGGCATTTGCCACTCGCTCAGGGTAGGTTATTGTCCACTGCAGTACCTGCATGCCACCGAGGCTTCCGCCCACGGCGGCCGCCCAGCGCTCAATCCCCAGATGGTCGGCCAGGCGTGCCTGGCTTGCGACCCAGTCGCTGACCGTGACCATGGGGAAATCTGGCCCCCACTGGCGACCGGTTTCAGGGTTGTGGCTAACCGGGCCGGTGCTGCCGTGACAGCCGCCCAGGTTATTCAGGGAAACGACAAAGAAGCGATTGGTGTCGATCGATTTACCTGGCCCAATGTGCGCATCCCACCAGCCGGGCTTGCGGTCATCCAGACTGTGATAGCCTGCCGCGTGGTGGTGGCCGGAAAGCGCATGGCAAATCAACACCGCATTGCTGCGTTCGGCGTTTAAGGTGCCGTAGGTCTCATAGATCAGCTCATATTCCGGAAGTACTTTTCCACAGGCGAGGGCAAGTGGCGTGTCGAACTGCGCAATATGAGGCGTGACAAGACCAACGGCGTCCGTTGGTCGGTCAGCAAAGGCAAGCGTGTCTGAGTCGGGCATCGAAAGCGTTAGTCCTGCAAAAAGGGTTCTTCTGAATAAAGCCGGGGGAAAGCGGGGCTAAAACCTTAAAGCCCTACCAGGGCCCCTGAAATGCCGGCAGCACGGATCAGAGAGCCAACCACCAGGCCATCAAGAAGATTAATGGCAATAAAGACCACAATGGGGGACAGGTCGATCATTCCCAGCGGTGGAATCACCCGGCGTACCGGCGCCATGATGGGCTCAACCACCTGCATGACCAGCAGTGCGCCCGGGTGGCTGGCATTCGGAGCCACCCAGCTCAAAATGATCATCACAATCAGAGCAAAAAAGTAGATCTTTAAGATCGCATTGGCAATCGCCGCCACCCCGGCAATCAGTAGCCCGGCAATGGGCGGGATGCCAATGCCGATCACCATGAAGATAGCCACCATGCTCACTACTTTTAGCACAAAGCCTGCGGCGAGCGTGGCAAGGTCGAAACGGCCCGCCACAGGGCCCAAAAAGCTCTGAAAAGGCCTTACGACAGGCTGGGTGATCTTAACCACCGACTGACTTAGCGGGTTATAGTAGTCCGCCCGCGATGCCTGCAATAAGAATCGCAGCATCAGTAAAAATAAATAGATATTGATCAGCGAGTTAACTAGCGTTAACCCGGCGCTACCCAATTGACTGCCCATTGCTGGTGTCTCCGTTACGTTAGATGATTCAGTGGCTGCTTAATTCACGGGCCATTTCCTGGGCGCGCTTGGCACAGGCTTCCATGGCATCGGCAATGGTAGTGCGCAACTGCGCCTCTTCCAGATGATGAATCGCGCGCTCAGTGGTGCCGCCTGGCGACATCACGTTCTGCTTGAGCGTGGCAGGGTCTTTGTCACTCTTCTGCGCCATGGTAGCGGCGCCCAGCGCCGTTTGGATGGCCAAGCGGCGCGCCGTTTCAGCCGGTAAGCCAAGCGTTACGGCAGCCTCTTCCATGGCTTCAAGCATTAAAAAGAAATAGGCCGGGGCGCTACCGGAAACCGCCGTTACCGCGTCCAAAAGCGGCTCTTCTTCCACCCACTCAACAATGCCGACAGCTTCCATTAGCTGAGTGGCGATATCGCGCTGGGCATCGCTCACGGCTGAATTGGCGAACAGGCCGCTGGCGCCGTATCCCACCAGCGAAGGTGTATTGGGCATGCAGCGGACCAGGGCGTTATTGCCTCCCAGCCACTGGTCGATGGTCGCGGCGTCCAGGCCTGCTGCAATGGAGATCACCAGCGGGCGCTGTTGCTGAATAGTCTCCCGCAGCTTTTCACATACCACCCGCATGATTTGCGGCTTAACGGCCAGCACCACCACGTCAGCGTGACTGACGGCAACGTTGTTGTCGGTGTGAATATTAATACCCAGGCGCTCTTTTACCGGCGCAAGCTCGCTGCTGCTGGGCGCGGTGGCGGTAAGGTCCGTGGGTGCAACACCGCTGTCGATAAGGCCGCCGATAATAGCGGTCGCCATATTGCCTGCGCCGATGAAAGTGATCTTATTTGTCATGTGCGTGTCCTTTGTTATGAATTGACTGCGCCGCGCGCACCGAAAATAGCGGTGCCTAAGCGTACCAGTGTGGCACCTTCCATGACGGCGGCTTCAAGGTCATCACTCATGCCCATTGAAAGCGTATCTAATGGGGCCTGAGGCAGCGTTGTCTGTAGTTCTGTCAGCAGGTGCCTTAGTTCGGCTAACGGCTTACGCTGCGCCTCTAGCGTGTCCGCTGGTGCGGGAATTGCCATTAAACCGCGCAGCCGTAAACGGGGTAGCTGGGCTACCTCATGGGCCAGCGCCCTAACGTCTTCAGGCATCACCCCCGATTTAGACGCCTCACGGCTAATATTAACCTGTAAACATATATTTAACGGCGCTAAATGACCTGGGCGCTGCTCGCTGAGCCGGTTGGCAATTTTTAAACGGTCAACGCTATGCATCCAGTCAAAGTGCTCTGCCACCGCGCGGGTTTTATTCGACTGTAGCGGGCCAATGAAATGCCACACAATATCGTTCAGGTCAGCAAGTTCGGTCTGCTTGTCTAATGCTTCTTGCAGGTAGTTTTCGCCGAACGCCCGCTGACCAAGTGCATAAGCCTGGCGAATCAGAGGGGCTGGCTTGGTTTTACTCACCGCAAGCAGCGTTGCGTCATTTAAAGGACGCTTGGCCTCTAAAAGCGCCTGATGCAGACGTTCTCGCGCTTGGGCGAGCGACTCAGGAAGCGCGATGTCCATCATACTCAAGCACCTTACCGCAGTTGGAAGTGAGAGGGATATTACCGAACTGCGAGCATCCTCGGCAAAGTAGAATGCGTATGAACGGCCTCTTTTCGCTAATAAATATCAGCAGCTTCCATCGCCTGACGCTTAGCGTGAGTAAATGCCCCCTAATACACGCAGGCCGCTGGCACCCGTGACCGAGGGTAAGTTGCCAGGTAAATGGTGCAAACGCTGATGGGCAAGCCAGGCAAAGGCACCTGCTTCAATCCAGTCTTCTGGCCAGCCGTAAGCCGATGGCGAGGTAAACGTGGCGTTAGGTAGGTAATGGGCAAGGCGTGCCATTAAGTAGGCGTTGTGGGCGCCTCCGCCGCAGGTGATTAGGGTTGCGGGTTGGTTGTCAGGCAATAAGTGCTTAATGCCTTCGGCCACGCTGATCGCTGTTAGCTCGGCAAGTGTGGCCTGCACATCTTCGGGTGATTCCGTGCCGGTAAGGTGCTGCTTGAGCCACGTTAAGTGAAACAGTTCGCGCCCGGTGCTGCGCGGCGGCGGTTGGCGAAAGTAGGGTTCGTTGAGGCAACGCGCCAAGAGAGCGCTATCTACCTGGCCGCTTTTGGCCCAGCTGCCGTTTTGATCAAAGCGGCCGGGATAATGTTTTGCAAACCAGGCGTCCAGTAATACATTAGCCGGGCCGGTATCAAACCCTAATGCCGGCTGTTCAGCATGGCGCGGCAGCCAGGTAACATTGGCAATCCCGCCCAGGTTGAGGATGAGTTGTTCTACCGTTTGCCTGCCGAATAGCGCCTGATGAAAGGCGGGCGCAAGTGGGGCCGCCTGGCCGCCTGCCGCCAAGTCGCGGCGGCGAAAGTCGGCGACGACCGTACAGCCTGTCAGTTCCGCCAATAGGCTTGGGTTATCCAACTGCAGCGTGTAGGCGGGGCCGCCACTATGCCCATCGGGAGCGTGCTCGATAGTTTGGCCATGGCTGCCGATTGCACTGATCTGGCTGGGTGAAAGACCTTGCTGGGCCAAAAGGGTATTAATAGCCTGCGCCTGAAGATGGCAAAAGGCATTTTCGGCCAAGGCCAACTGGGCGAAACTTACCTGCTCTGCGTTACATAGCGTTAATAGTGCGCTGTGCAATGCTTCCGGCATGGGCTCGGCATGGGTGGCCACCAGCCGAGGCGGGGCGGTGGGAGTGATCGCAATAAGCGCTGCATCAATACCGTCAAGGCTGGTGCCTGACATTAAACCCATATAATAAAGCGTGGGAGCAGTGGGGAGCGTTTTCATAAAGCAGTATCCAAGGCGGTGCGAAGGCTCAACCAGGTCGGGCAGGCATGGTAACATCGTCGGCTATTGTTCATCTGTATGCCCAATGGGGCAACGTTTAGAGTGGAGAGAGGCAATGAGTGAGGTGGATCAGGCTTTAGCGCTGTTGGCGCGGGGTACGCATGAAATCCTCGTAGAGGACGAGCTTAAAAAGAAGCTGGCCTCCGGGCGCAAGCTGCGTATCAAAGCTGGTTTTGACCCCACAGCCCCTGACCTGCATTTGGGTCACAGCGTGCTTCTGACCAAAATGCGTCAATTCCAGGACCTGGGGCATACCGTTATTTTTCTGATCGGTGACTTCACTGGACGTATTGGTGACCCGACGGGTAAGAACATCACCCGCAAGCCACTGACCGAAGTCGATGTGAAAGCCAACGCGGAAACCTATAAAGAGCAGGTTTTCAAGATCCTTGATCCTGAAAAGACCGAGGTGCGCTTTAATGCGGAGTGGTTTGGCGAGCTGACCGCCGCCAAGATGATTGAGCTGGCCGCACAAAGCACCGTTGCGCGTATGCTTGAGCGGGATGATTTTGAAAAACGCTATAAAGCCAATCAGCCTATCGCCATTCATGAGTTTCTGTATCCGCTGGTCCAGGGCTATGACTCTGTGGCGCTGGAAGCGGATATCGAGTTGGGCGGCACCGACCAGAAGTTCAACCTGCTGATGGGGCGTGAAATTCAAAAGCACTTCGGCCAGGAGCCTCAAGTTGTTATCACCATGCCGTTGCTGGAAGGTCTTGACGGCGTGCAGAAGATGTCGAAGTCGCTCGGTAACTACGTGGGCGTTGATGAAGCACCGGGTTCCATGTTCAACAAGCTGGTTTCAATGCCCGATAGCTTAATGTGGCGCTACTTTGAGCTACTGTCGCTGAAATCCAACGAAGAGCTTGATGCGCTTAAGCAGAGTGTTGAGCAGGGTGCGAACCCACGTGACGTGAAAATGGAGCTGGCGCGTGAGTTGATTGCTCGCTACCACGGTGAAGAAGCCGCCGCTAATGCGCACAAGTCCGCAGGTAACCAACTGGCCGATGGCGAACTGCCTGACGATCTGCCAGAAATAGAAGTGGATTTTGAAGGCGCTGATCAAGCCCCCATTGCTGCCGTACTCAACCGTTCAGGCCTGACCAAAAACAGTGCCCAGGCGAAAGACATGCTTAAGAACGGGAGTATTAAAGTCGATGGCGACGTGGTTGCGCAGGACACCATGCTGGCAACGGGTAAGGCCTACGTTATACAGGCAGGCAAGAAACGTTACGGTCGTGTGACGCTTGTTTGAA
>NZ_JBQSXT010000019.1:0-74892 GCF_052378605.1 Halomonas sp. AOP27-A1-41 | reverse complement strand
TGGCTCCTGTCACAAAGATTAACCCTTTAACAATAGGGTAGTGGGTGCCGCTGCTGAGGCATATCAAATTGACGGGGCCTGGGGAAATAGACGCTGCCAAGGCAAAGGCTGCCATGGGTAGTAAAAGCGAAATGCACATTGTGATCCTCCTAAACAGTGAGGGGAGTGTGCGATGATGTGACGCTGGGGTATTGTATAAAAATGATATGCGCAAGATTCGGGTCGGCAGGCCGTTAGGGAGCGCTTAAGCTAGGAGAGCTTCGGTATCAGACAGAGGAACCGGCAATGGATGATTATGCGCGTATCGAAAAGGCGATGGTCTACATGGTCGAGCGGGCGGTATTGCAACCCAGTTTGGAAGAGGTTGCGGCTCATGTGCATTTAAGCGCCTACCATTTTCAGCGTCTGTTCTGCCGCTATGCAGGTATCTCGCCCAAGCGCTTTTTGCAGGCCCTCACCCTGGAGCGAGGTAAGCAGTTATTAAAAGAGCCGCGGGCATTACTGGATGTTGCCCATGAGCTTGGGCTGAGCGGTGGCTCTCGGCTTTATGATCACTTTGTGCAGTTAGAAGCGGTGACGCCTGGAGAGCATAAACGTCAAGGGGAGGGCGTCTGTATCGAGTACGGCGTTCATGCAACGCCCTTTGGCAGCGTGCTGGTAGCGGTGACTCCGCGCGGCGTTTGCCGTATGGGCTTTGTGGATGCTACGAGCGCCGATGAACTGCTGGCACGGCTTGCCAAGGAGTGGCCGCGAAGCTCGCTCAATCATCGCCCAGCGGCGACGGCGTATGTGGTTGATGCGCTATTGGCAACTTCTAAAACAAAACCTGGTACGTTATCGCTTCACGTGACCGGTACCAATTTCCAAGTTGCAGTATGGCGAGCACTACTCACCATTCCTGAAGGCCAGCTGGCAAGCTATACACATATTGCTCAAGCGCTGGGCATGCCTAAATCGTCGCGAGCCGTAGGCAATGCGGTGGGGGCTAACCCAATTGCGTTATGGATTCCTTGCCACCGTGTTATCCAGCAAAGCGGGGCGTTAGGTGGCTACCGTTGGGGCATCGCTAAAAAGCAGATGGTGCAGGCCTGGGAGCTGGCGCACTTAACACCTGAAGTGGTGCCGCTCGGTGTATCTAAATAGCCAACAGGAGGTTGTAAATGAACATTACCGCGATACAAGCCGATATCACTACGCTTCATGTTGATGCCATTGTTAACGCGGCTAACACCTCATTGCTGGGTGGCGGAGGTGTAGATGGCGCCATTCACCGTGCGGCCGGACCGGAGCTACTTGACACCTGTCGAACGCTGGGAGGTTGCGCCACTGGCGATGCAAAACTGACCGAAGGCTTTAAACTGCCAGCACGTACTATTATCCATACCGTTGGCCCTGTATGGCACGGCGGAACACGCGGCGAAGCTGAATTATTGGCGTCTTGCTATCAGCGCTGCTTGGCTCTGGCTGAATCGGTAAACGCACGCTCGGTAGCATTTCCGAGCATAAGCACGGGCGTATACCGTTATCCTATTGAAGAAGCTGCACGGATTGCTGTCTCAACGGTGAGCGAGGCTCTAAGGCAGGGTTCTACCGTTGAGGCGGTTACGTTTTGCTGCTTTTCTGCCGGGGATTTAGCGGTGTATGAAGCGTGTCTTGATCAATCTGGACGTTGAAGCGATTTAATGCCCAAATACCGACCAGCCGGTGCGTTGAGCAAACATTTCAAGTGCTTTCGTGCCCAGCAGACTATTGCCATATTCATCCAGGCCTGGTGACCAGACAGCAATGGCGCCTTGGCCTGGGGCGATTGCCAGGATGCCGCCACCGACGCCACTTTTTCCTGGTAGCCCCACCCGAAAAGCAAATTCACCTGAGGCGTCGTAATGCCCGCACATCATCATCAACGAGTTAATACGCCGAGCCCGTTGAGGGGAGACGACGCGAATGTTGCTGGGCTGGTTAACGCCATCAGACGCCAAAAAAAGCCCCGCATGAGCAAGCTGTTGGCAGCTCATGGCAATGGCGCACTGGTGAAAATAGGTGCCCAGAACTTTATCGACATCGTGGCGCAGGCGGCCAAATGCTTTCATAAAGTGGGCAAGCGAGGCGTTGCGGTCGCGGTGCGCCATTTCAGAAGCAGCGACAGTATGGTCAAAGCAGATGCTGTCGTCGTCCGCGATATAGCGCACAAAGCTTAGCAGTTCGGCAAGCGTTTCCTTGGGTTCATGACCCATCATGATGGCGTCAACGACTGCTATCGCTCCGGCATTAATAAATGGATTCCGCGGTTTGCCCCCTTCGTGCTCAAGTTGAACGATAGAGTTAAACGGATCACCCGATGGCTCACGGCCTACATTGGACCAAAGCGCATCGCCCATTTTTCCCAACGCAATCGTCAGCGTAAACACTTTCGAAATACTCTGAATCGAGAAAGGAGTGGTGGCACAACCGGCTGAGTAGCGTGCGCCTTCCACTGTAGCAAGTGAAATGGCAAATTTTTGGGGGTCCGCATGAGCAAGCTCAGGGATATAGTCGGCCACCTTACCACGCTCGGTTTCGGCGGCCATTTCCCTTGCGATCTCATTGAGTAAATCTTGCATTTATAGCCGTTAATTTTGGGTAAAAGAGGGCTGCCAAAATAACCGAAAACGGCGGCAATGTCTGCCAGAAGCCTATCGCTAGTAGGCCAGTGAAGAGCCTTGAGCAGTTAGATGGTTATTCTTTTTTATTGTACGAAATAGTTAAATAAGCAAAAAAACGATAAAGATTCCACTTTTTTAGTTTTACGATGGTAAAAGCATTTTCCGATTTCTTTAATTAGCACTCATAAAATTATTTTGTTTTAACAAAGGTTTGAAAGGCTAAAGATTTAAAGCATTTCGCTTGCGGTGTGTTAAGGGGCATCTAGACTTGGCTCTCATGGGCGATTTAAAAGGAGAGCGCTAATGGCAAAGGAAACCGTCACCGATTCACTGCCCACCGCATCGTTTAGCGAAACAGTATCGTTCTTGTTTAAGGTCATGGCGCCCAATATTGCCAAGGGCGTCATTATTCGCCGCCCAGGCGTTATGCACGTTGCTGAGCGATGGGCACTGGACAAGCGCTCCATTAAACAAGTACAGGCGTTTAATAATAAATATGGAAAGGGCCCGCTACTTTTTAAAACACCGTTCAAACCCATGGCATTGATATTAGACCCGGGTGATGCAACCCGGGTAATAGAGGAGACGCCTGAACCCTTCGCCACGGCTGAATCAGCAAAAAAGAGCGCACTTGCCCATTTTGAACCGGATGTAGCGTTGATCTCAAAGGGTAAGGCCCGCGAAGAGCGGCGGCGGTTAAATGAAGACGTTTTAGAAAGCGGTTGTCCGATGCACCGTTTTTCTGATCACTTTACCCAAGTGGCTGAGCAGGAGGTAAACGCACTCTTAAAGGCCGTTTATCATCATAATAATAAGCTGGATTGGCCCTTGTTTTTTGATGCCTGGAACCGTGTCGTGCGTCGCGTGGTGTTGGGGGATGCTGCTCGGGATGATTACCCGCTCACCCAGGAACTTATTCAACTGCGTAAGGCTGCTAATTGGGGATTCATGCGTCCCAAGCGCAAGCGGTTACGGCAAAAATTTCATAACCGTTTAGCGCACTATGTCGAGCAGGCTGAAACCAATAGCCTGGCGGCGAAAGTGTCCCATTACGCCACCGGGAGCCAAGCAAAACCTGTGGACCAGGTGCCTCAGTGGCTATTTGCGTTTGAGCCTGCCGGTATGGCGACGTTTCGAGCGTTGGCGCTGCTATGCGCCCATCCGGCTCAGGCTGAACGTGCTCAGAGTGAAATTAACCTCTCCCCACCGCCAGACAACCCCTTTTTACAAGCCTGTGTGCTGGAAGCCTTGCGGTTGTGGCCAACAACGCCCCTTATTCTGCGCGAAACAACAGAGCGAACGTGTTGGTCGCAAGGCGAAATGCCTACCAATACCACGCTGCTTATCCATGCGCCCTATTTTCACCGTGATGACCGCACATTGGACATCGCCAACCGCTTTGCGCCCGATATTTGGCTAAACCCGGAACAACTTAGACACTGGCCACTGCTGCCTTTTAGCGGAGGGCCGGGTATTTGTCCCGGAAGAAATATCGTCTTGCTGGTGACCAGTGCGGTACTGGCCGCGCTGATGAACAACCACATGATTACGTTAAACCCGCCCGACAGGCTCACAGAAGATGAGCCCATGCCGGCGTTATTAAGCAACTTCCATCTCTGTTTTCAGGTTAAACAATCAGATGCTTTATCACGCCAGGAGGGCTGAGGGCGCGTAAAGCGCTTGTTTGAATCGCTAAGCCTGCTGGAGCGCCGCTGCAAGGGTGGTCTTCTTTGCCCTTGATGTGCGTTGCATCCTTGTAGAGTGCTCGCTACAGTTCGGCCTTTGCTGGGCTAACTGAACGTATGGAGCATATCGCATGGCCACCTTAATGATTCAAGGCACCACGTCAGATGCAGGTAAGAGCACCGTGGTCGCCGGGCTATGCCGAGTGCTTAAACGTCGAGGCTTTCGTGTGGCTCCTTTCAAGCCTCAAAACATGGCATTGAACAGTGCCGTAACGGAAGATGGCGGAGAAATCGGCCGCTCTACCGCTCTACAAGCACAGGCCGCTGGCGTTGCGCCTCATAGCGATATGAACCCCGTGCTGCTTAAGCCGGAATCGGATCGCGGTGCCCAGGTAATTTTGCGCGGCAAGGTGTACGGCCATATGGGAGCGCTGGATTACCACGCCTTTAAGCAGACTGCTCAGGAAAGTGTGATGGCCGCTTGGCATGCATTGCAGCGCCGTTATGATGTCATTATTGCCGAAGGGGCGGGCAGCCCTGCCGAAATTAATCTGCGAAAGGGCGATATCGCGAATATGGGGTTTGCGGAGTCGGCAGATTGCCCCGTATTACTGGTCGGCGATATTGATCGAGGGGGCGTATTTGCCCAGTTGGTAGGCACGCTTGAGTTGCTCAGTAAAAGCGAGCAGGCGCGTACCAAGGGATTTATTGTCAACCGTTTTCGCGGCGACATTGGCCTACTGAATCCTGGGCTTGAATGGTTGACCCAGCGGACAGGTAAACCTGTGTTCGGCACCTTGCCGTATCTGCAGGGATTATTACTGGATGCTGAGGATAGCGTTGGCCTGACCCACAAAAATACGCAGACAGCGGCTTTGAAAGTCATTGTGCCCGCATTGCCGCGTATCAGTAATCACACTGATTTTGACCCGTTGCGTTTGCACCCCCAGGTAGCGCTGACCTTCGTGGGCCCCGAGCAGCCGATACCCCCCGCCGATGTGATTATTCTACCGGGCAGTAAAAGCACTGCCAGCGACCTGGCTTGGCTAAAGCGCCAAGGCTGGGATAACGCCATTCAGCGTCACCTGCGCTATGGCGGTAAGGTGTTGGGTATTTGCGGTGGTTTTCAGATGCTGGGCGAGTGGGTCGATGACCCCGGCGGGCTAGAAGGGCAGCCAGGGAAAGTAGCCGGATTGGGGCTTTTATCGCTCACCACACGTATGGTACCGGGCAAACAGCTACGTAATGTTAGCGGTGTGTTAGTCGGCGAGACGGCAATGGTCACGGGTTATGAAATTCATAACGGCATTAGCGAAGGCTTCGCCCTGAGCAGGCCGCTATTTGATATTAATGGTCGACCAGAAGGCTCGGTCAGTGATGATGGCCAAATCATCGGCACCTATCTGCATGGACTATTTGACCATCCTGATGCCTGCCATGGGCTGTTAAAACAACTGGGCCTCGCTGACGGCGAGCAAAGCGATTACCAAGCCCATCGAGAGCGTGAACTTGATCGCTTGGCGGATATGCTGGAAGCCCATGTAGATATTGAGGCGGTATTAGCGTTGCTACCTTCCGAAAGTCGCTAGATAGCTTCTTTGCCCCAGTGCTCTAAAAGAAGATCAATAAATAGCTGCGCAGTACTGGATAAGCTGTGCGAGTTGCTGCGCACCAAACCAATCGAGCGCTGAATGCGTGGCTCGGGTAAATCGCGAGAACAGAGCGTGTCGTGATCCGGGCCGGGCATGGTCATACGCGGCAAAATAGCCACACCCAGCCCCGATTCCACCAGCCCTAATGAGGTAGAGAGGTGCTGTACCTCATAAAAGCTGTTGAGGTGGATACCCTCCGCTGAAAGCGCGTTATCCAGCAACGTGCGATTGCCACTATCGCGACTCACAGTAATGAGACGCACATCTTCTAAATCGCTCCACTCAATCTGCTTTTTGCTGGCAAGCGGGTGGTCTGAGCGCAGTGCCAGCACAAAGGGGTCTCGAAGTAGCGGGGTAAAGCGCACCTCAGAGCTTTGCGCGCTGATCATGTTAATGCCGAAATCCGCCTCACCATTAATGACTTTTTCCAGTCCCTCGTTAGCACTGACATCCAGAATTCGGATGCGAATGCCCGGCCAAGCCTCGCTAAACACGCGAATGACACTAGGCAAAAAGTAGAAGGCCGCCGTTGGCAGGCAGGCAATCGTCACCGTGCCTTTTTGGTGCGTGACGAGCTCGCGAATTCCCAAAATCGAGGACTCATACTCCTCTAACATACGTCTGGCACGGGGTAGAAAGTCAGCTCCAATTGGCGTTAGTCGGGTACGTCTCGTGGTTCTCTCAAGTAATTCAACTTCAAGGAGTTCTTCGAGTTTTTGGATGCGCCGAGTAAGCGCTGGCTGCGATAAATGCAAGCGCTGCGCCGCCTCATGAAAGGTGCCTAATTCAGCGACCAAAATGAAGGCCTGGAGGTCGAGAAATTCGAGTCTATGCAGCATAGGATTGTTGCGCTAAAGAGGGTAATTAATAATCAAAACACATTAATGCACAAAACGGATTTATAGCAACCTATATTTGCATTTGAGACATTAAACATTGGCTGACATTCTTCGTTCATACAGTCATCGCGAACTATGGCGGAGCGATATGAACAGCATTCCTTGTGTCATTATGCGGGGCGGCACCTCTAGAGGCCCCTTTATTCGCATGAAAGATCTGCCCAGTGACCAGGCCCAGCAGGCTGATATTCTGCTGAGTTTGATGGGCTCCGGCCATGCGCTACAGATCGATGGTATTGGAGGCGGCGACCCGCTCACCAGCAAAGTGGCCATTGTGGAGCGCTCGTCACACCCTGATGCCGATGTTGACTACCTGTTTGCTCAAGTAGACGTAGTAAACAAGCGCGTCGACTTTAACCCGAACTGCGGCAACATGCTCTCTGCCGTTGGGCCCTATGCCATCGAAACAGGGCTGGTGGAACCCCAAGACGGTACGACCGTAGTGAAGGTGCATAACCTGAACACCCAGCGGTTGATTGAGTGCCATGTATCCACTCCGGGTAAGCAGGTGCAGTACGAAGGTAGCGTTACCATTAGCGGCGTTCCTGGCAGTGCGGCGGGCATCCAGCTCAGATTTTTAGACATCATGGGCAGTAAAACGGGCCAGCTGCTACCCACCGGAAACGCCTGCGATGAGATTGAAGGTGTCGAGGTGAGCTGTATTGATGCGGCCACCCCGATTATGCTGCTGCGCGCTGAGTCGGTCGGGTTAATCGGCCATGAATCGCCTGCCGAATTGGATGATAATGCGCCGTTGTTAACACGTTTAGAAACCCTACGCCGTGAAGCGGGGAGACGAATGGGAATGGGCGATGTTAGCCAGAGCGTGCTGCCCAAGGTGGTACTTATTTCAGCGGCTGAAGCAGCATCCCACACGCTGAATGTGCGCTATTTTGTGCCCCATCGCTGCCATAAAGCAATTGCCGTTACAGGTGCGATGGCCGTGGTGGCAGCGATTAACGTGCCCGGCTCGATTGCCAATCACATGGCCATGAGCACTCATAAGCTTTCCGCTGGGCAACTGCTGTCACAGATTGTTCTGGAGCATCCTTCTGGCTCTATTGAGCTAACGGCCGAATATCGCCAGCAGAATGCGTTTGACCTGGCGCGCGTATCGCTTATTCGAACGGCTCGCAAAATCATGAGCGGGCAAATTTTTTACGCGACCCCTCCAAAGAAAGTGGGGCAACACGTTATCGAAGCCGTTGATTGAATAACGTTACCTTTATAACTGACCGACAATAATCAATAACAGGAGTATCGCCATGGCCACTCTGAAAAACACGCCACTAAAGATGTTCAAGAAAGCGCTACTTGTGGTTGCTTGTTCCACGCTCGGTGCTATCAGTGTGAATGCTCAAGCGGACGATGTGAACGTGCCTGACACCATCCGCTGGACCATTCCCTTTGGTGTGGGCGGAGGAACCGACGTATGGGCGCGCTTCTTCACCACCTGGATGAGCGAGAATATTCAAGGCAACCCTACGTTGGTGATTGACAACGTACCCGGCGGCGGCTCTATCAATGGCAGTAATCTGTTCGCCATGCGGGCGGACTCGGATGGCAGCCAGTGGATAGGTACCTCTGCTTCCACCCAGTACCCCGCCATGTTGCAAGACCGGCGTGTACGTTATAGCTACGACGATTGGACACCGATTCTAGCGACCCCCACAGGCGGCGTGGTCTATGCCCAACCTAGTCTGGGTGATAGCGCCGAGGAGGTGCTGAACGCGGTGACCAACCAGCCCGTTAAGTTTGCCGTGCAAAGCCATACAGGGCTGGAGCTGCCGGTATTGATTGCGCTTGATTTGCTGGGGGCCGATGTACAGGCCGTTTCTGGCATGCGTAGCCGTGGAGAAGGGCGGTTAGCCTTTGAGCGCGGCGAGGCGGATATTGATTTCCAAACCACCTCTGCCTATTTCAGCAGCGTGGAGCCTCTGGTGGAGAGTGGTCGAGCGGTGCCGCTGTTTTCCCTAGGCGTGCTCAATGACAGCGGCGAGATCGTGCGTGACCCTGCCTTCCCTGATTTGCCAACCTTCAATGAAGTTTACGAAACCTTGCATGGTGAAGCGCCTAGCGGCCCTGCTGCCGAGGCGTATCGCAAGTTCTTCGCCTCAGGGTTCACGCTGCAAAAATTGATCCTGCTGCCTAGCGACGCGCCAGCTGATCTCATTCAGGAGTATCGCGAAGCAGCACAGCGTTTTGTGGATACCGAAGCGTTTAAAGATGCAGCGATGGCACAGCTTGGCCCCTACACGCCAGTGGTGGGTGAGGTCGTCAAGCAGCATCTGCAGGAGGCCATGTCACTTGATGATGCCACGAGACAGTGGTTGGTCGAGTGGCTGCTAGAGCAGCACGGTGCCCGTATTTAACACGCCAGTTAACACAAAAAGCACTGCTTAAGCGGTGCTTTTGGGCTCCCTTACACTAAACAACATAAGAGCCATGACAATGATAGATGTCTTATTCTCCAGTTTGGGGCAGTTGTTTACTGTTCCCCATATGCTGTACATGGTTATCGGTGTCCTGATTGGGCTGATTGTGGGCGTCATCCCTGGACTTGGCGGTATTGCTGGTATGTCGCTTCTGTTGCCTTTCCTCTATGGCATGGAGCCTTCTGTCGCCCTGGGTATGCTGATGGGGTTAGTGGCGGTGATCCCCACTGGCGATACGTTTGCCTCTGTACTGCTTGGGATCCCAGGCTCTAGTGCTTCCCAGGCCACCGTGGTGGATGGCTTTGCACTGGCTAAGAAAGGGCAGGCTGCGCGAGCGCTTTCTAGTGCATTTCTGTCGTCAATGATAGGCGGCCTCATCGGTGCGGTGGTGCTGACGGCCTTTATTCTCATCGCCCGGCCTGTTGTGCTGTCATTTTCATCGTCAGAGCTATTTATGTTGACGCTGCTGGGGCTCTCCATGGTGGCGGTTTTGTCTGGTAAGGATGTATTTAAAGGCATTGCCGCCTGCGGCGTTGGCTTACTGGTTGGCACTATCGGCATGGCGCCAGCTACCGGAGAGTTTCGGCTGCCGTTTGAAATTGACTACCTCTATGACGGTTTGCCGTTAGTGGTGGTAGGTTTAGGTATTTTCGCACTGCCTGAAATCATTGATCTATTGGTGAAGCGCGGCGCGATTGCCGAACAACCCTGCCAATTGGGCAAAGGCTGGAAAGAGGGTGTAAAAGATGTGGCTAGGCGGCCTGGGTTAGTGGCCCGCTGCGCAGGGATTGGTAGCTTAATGGGCACGATTCCTGGCTTAGCGGGCTCGGTGGTGGATTGGCTCACCTACGGCCACGCGGTGCAGAGCGCCAAGGATAAATCGCAGTTTGGTAAAGGCGATATTCGTGGTGTGATTGCGCCCGAATCTGCTAACAACGCCTGTGCCTGCGGGGCAATGGTGCCCACGCTGCTGTTTGGTATTCCTGGGTCTGGCACGGCGGCGGTGTTCTTAGGTGGTTTGCTACTGCTGGGCCTTCAGCCCGGGGTTAGTATGCTGGAAACCAATCTTGATCTGACGTACACCATTATTTGGTCGTTAGCTTTAGCGAATATCTTAGGCGCTGCGCTCTGTTTAGGCTTAGCGCGTCCGGTGGCGAGTTTAACGCGAGTGCCGTTCGTGATTTTAGCACCGCTGATTACCATCTTGATTCTCTTTGCGGCCTATCAAGCAACGCGTTCGCTGGGGGATCTCTTTGCTCTCGGCATTATTGGTGCGATTGGCGTGCTGTTCAAGCAGGCGAACTGGTCTCGCCCGGCCTTCTTGATTGGCTTTGTGCTCGCGCCCGGTGCTGAAGCATACTTCTATCAAGCCGCCCAGTTTCAGGGGGCTGAGGCCTTCATGCGGCCTGGCGTACTGATCATTGGCGCTCTGATTGCGGCCTCACTGCTACTTCCGCCGCTACGTCGCTCTTTACGTAACTACCTGCAAAAGCGCCAGGAGTCTGCTACTCATCCGCTTCAAGAAGAGGTGGCTCCGCTGTCGCTGGGCGTGATTGATGTGGCATTGCTGGGCAGTCTGTTAGCCGGTGCCGCGTATATGTGGTGGGCGTTTGCGGATCTTTCCATGCTGGGTGGCATCATGCCCCGGTTGGCGATTGCCATTATCGTGGCAGCCTGCGTGCTGGAAATTGTCAGAACGATCATCAAACCGATGAAGTGGCAAACTCAGACATTAAGTCAGCAGTTGCTTTGGGTCGCCGGTTTCTTCGCGTTGATTGGAGGCGTGATGGTGCTCGGTTTCCTGTTTGCCGCCGCCATATTTTGCCTTGGCTTCTTACTGGTGGTGGCATGTATGAAGCCCATAGCTGCCGTGGGTTTAGCGGCTGGAGTGACGCTCTTCTTAATGGGGATGGCAAATCTGCTGACGCTTACCTATCCCACTGGTATGTTGGCAAGTTTGTAAAACAAGTTCTTTCTAGAGACGAGTACACAAAAGGCCATTCAGTTGGCTTTTTGTGCTGCAAAGTAGCTAGAGCTACGAATCGAACGCATTTAGCCATCAGGGTAATTTCAAGGCGACTACCGCCGCAGATAGAGGGCGATTCAGTGCACGTGCGGGCCGGGTAGCAACCCGGGCCAAAGAATTCGGAATAAATAGCGTCCATCGCGCTGATATCTTTTAAATCAGCCAAATGGATGTCAACACGCACCACATCCGCTAAGCTGCCTTCTTCTTGGTTAAGCATGCGTTCAAGCTCGCGCATCACTAGGCGCGTCTTCCTTGATATCGCCTTTGGCATCGTGGTCGTTAGAAAGGTCGGCAGCGGTTAGACCCGAGATAAACACGTAGTGACATCTATCACCATGTGACTTCCTGTGAAGTCCGGTTTGGCTAGTGTCGGATCGTTGATAAACTGAGGCATTTAACCTCCAGCGGGCAGCAAAAGTGCTCAATTGCGTGACTATTCGTATCCCGATCAGTTTACATGCATTAACGTAGCTAATACGGTTAGCAACAGCTTAAAGAGAGCGTCATGAAGGTAGTTCAGATTAAAGAAGCGGGGCAGCGAGATGCCTGTTTAGCGCAACTGTGCGCTAGCGTTTATGGTCAGCAGGCAGGATTAACCCCGCTGGTGGTGTTTGCCGGTACGCGCAAGGTGCTGTTTACGCAGGAAATAGCCCGTTTGGTGGCGGGTGTAGATGGTGCTGGTAAGCCGTTGGCGCTGGCGCTGTTGGTATTGGATGAGGCGGGCGAAGGCATGACGATTACTCACGCCTGCGAGTTTGAGCAAGGCGCCAAGCAGCGGCTCATCAGCGAATTGGCACTCAAAGCGCCGCTGCGCGTTGAGGTGAATAATGCGGAGCAGGAGGCGGTTTATCAGGCGAGCGGTATCAAGCGCTGGTTTGATGGCGTTGACAGCAAGCGCATTGGCTTAAGCGGCCGCCATCCGGCCAGTAATGCAGGCGAGCTGGCCGCGACCGTTGCGTTGGATGAGGCGCTCATTTTACGACGCTTTAAGCACGACCCAAAAGCATTTGAAAGCGCCAAGCAGGACTTTCTAAACGGCTTGAACCAGTTTCCCGCAACGCTCTGAGCATGCTTATCCTGTGAGCTGGCCGAGGCTACTTTTTGGCCAGCTCGCGCATGGCGCTTTCCAGCCCTTCCAGTGTCATGGGGTACATGCGGTCTTCAATAATTTCACGAATCAACTGCGTGGAATACGTGTACTCCCAAGCGCGAGGTGGCATAGGGTTAAGCCATGCCAAGTGGGGAAAGGTCTCGCAGACACGTTTCAGCCATGTGCCGCCGGGCTCTTCATTAAAATGCTCGACACTGCCACCTCGGTGAGTAATCTCATAAGGTGACATGGCCGCATCGCCTACGATGACTACCTGATAATCCGCGCCGTAAGTGTGGAGCACGTCCATGGTGGGGATGCGCTCGCTGCCGCGTCTTGAATTATGTCGCCAGACCCCTTCGTATAAACAGTTATGAAAGTAGTAGTGTTCAAGATGCTTGAATTCAGATCGGGCAGCCGAAAACAGCTCCTCACAAACGCGAATGTGGTCATCCATGGAGCCGCCTACATCCAGAAACAGCAGCACCTTAACGGCGTTGTGGCGCTCAGGGCGCATCTGAACGTTTAGTAAGCCCCCATCGCGCGCTGTTTCACGAATGGTACTGTCAACATCGAACTCTTCCACAGCACCCTGGCGGGCGAACTTGCGTAGTCGGCGCAGCGCCATTTTGATATTGCGGGTACCCAGCTCCAAAGAGTCGTCATAGTCGCGAAAGCGCCGTTCATCCCATACCTTTGTTGCGCGGCGATGGCGTGAGCCTTCCTGGCCGATACGAATGCCTTCAGGGTTATAGCCATAGGCGCCAAATGGGCTGGTGCCGCCTGTGCCAATCCACTTGTTACCGCCTGCATGGCGCTCTTTTTGCTCCTCCAGGCGTTTTTTAAAGGTGTCGATCAGCGCTTCCAGGCCGCCTAGCGATTCAATGTTGGCTTTCTCTTCATCAGACAGCTGCTTTTCGAATTCCCGGCGCAGCCAGTCATCGGGAATCAACGCCTCAATGGCAGCATCCATGTCTTCAATGCCTTTAAACCAGGCGGCAAACGCACGATCAAAGCGGTCAAAGTGGCGTTCGTCTTTAACCATTACCGTGCGAGCGACTTGGTAAAATGCTTCCATATCGGCAAATACGACGCCACGTTCAACCACCGCGTGCAGGTCCAATAACTCACGCAGCGACACAGGCACGCCCGCACGCTTTAAGGTTTCGAACAGACCAATAAACATGGCTTAACGACCTGTGCCTTTCTGACGGCGTAACATAAACGCCAGGCGTTCAAGCAGCTGCGTATCCTGCTCGTTTTTAACCAGTGCGCCGGCCATGGGCGGCAGCGCCTTGGCTGGGTCGCGGTTGTAGAGCGCTTCCTGGGCAATTTCATCCGCCATTAACAGCTTAAGCCAATCAACCAGTTCAGAGGTTGAAGGCTTCTTCTTAAGGCCGGGTGCATCACGCAGTTCGAAAAATACGTTCAGCGCTTCGCCGACCAGCCGCGGCGCAATATCCGGAAAGTGCACATCCACTATCGCCTGCAGAGTGGCTCGGTCGGGAAATTCAATGTAATGAAAAAAGCAGCGGCGCAGAAATGCATCGGGTAGCTCTTTTTCATTATTGGACGTGATGATAATAATGGGGCGTTGATCGGCTCGGATCGTTTCACCGGTCTCGTAAACATGGAACTCCATGCGATCCAGTTCCTGGAGCAAGTCGTTCGGAAACTCGATATCGGCCTTATCTATCTCGTCGATCAAAAGCACGACACGTTCATCGGCCGTAAAGGCTTCCCACAGTTTGCCGGGCTTTATGTAGTTGGCCACGTTCTCCACGCCTTCGACACCTAGCTGAGAATCGCGTAGCCGGCTAACCGCATCGTACTCATAAAGCCCTTGGGCGGCCTTGGTACTGGATTTAATATGCCAGGTAATCAGCTGAGTGCCCAATGACTCGGCCAGCTCTTCCGCGAGCAGGGTTTTACCGGTGCCAGGCTCGCCCTTAATCAGCAACGGCCGTTCAAGAACAATCGCCGCGTTAACCGCTTGCTTTAGTGCATCAGTGGCAATGTAGGAAGAAGTAGAGTCAAACGCCATGAAGAGTGCCTCGACGGGTCGAAAACGTATTCAAACAAGTGTACGTGAGGGTAGGTGTCGGGGCCAACAGCCAATTCCGATGGCGTTAAATAGAAGCACTAAGATCCAATGGATACGCACGGTACCTTTATGGGGCAAATACGGGGCAAAGCTACGTAAGTACGAACAGGGTTGGTGCACTTTCTTCGCATGAGATATTGGGGTAAAAAAATTATGCACGGGTGTTTTACATATGCTTTTGTATTTTAATGTTTTTTATAACTCTGGCACGTGGTTCGCAGTATGTTAAGTAAGAAGCAAATGAACAGGGTCACTAGCCACATTCGATGCTCTTCCTTCTTTGCTACATCGCCACGGTAATGGCCGTTTTGCGATACACCGTGTGAGCTGGCGTGCTCCACTTGGGTCCCCTTCGGGGGGCTTTTTTTATGTTTGAAGAAAAAGAACTAACATTTTCAACATATAACAAGAATGTCACAAGAAATTTGGAAACACTGTTCGATTGGTATATATTGTACAGGTAAGCCGGTTGGTCGGCACCAATCCCAAGCTAAAATGCATAGAGGGTGAACCTAATGAGCAATATGAAATTAATTTCAGCCGCTGTGGTAACTGCTGGCTTAGCACTGGCAAGCCAGGCTGCCTTAGCGTACAACGCTGGCGATGCATTTGTTCGTGGTGGCGTCGCTCAAACCGATACAGGATCAGGCAATGGTAATATCAATGGAGAGTCACTGAACGTTCAAAGCGAGACAGGCTTCACGTTCGGCGCTGGGTATCTATTTACTGATAAAGTGGGTGTTGAGCTTAATAGTTCTGAAAAGTTTGAACATCAGCTCAATGCGGCATCACAAGACCTGGGAAGCATTGACCGCTTACCCGTAAATCTATTGATAAATTACTACCCCATGGGTGGGCTGGATTCACGTGTTCAGCCGTACGTTGGCGCAGGTCTTAACTACACACGCTTCTCGGGTGGTCCTGACAATATTGACGTACGCAGAAGCTATGGCGCTATCGGCCAAGCCGGTGTGGATTTAGCAGTCACCCAGAACGTGTTACTGAATGGCTACGTAAGCTATGCGGATGTGGATGGCGAGATCAAACGTGACGGCGAGCATATCGGTAAAGTCGATATGGACCCGGTCACCATCGGCGGTGGCGTGACGTTCCGTTTCTAAGGCATAAGCCAGCTTCAAAATATCATCTAACACCCGGCCTTGCGCCGGGTGTTTTTGTTACGGCTTAACAACAGGTTCTGCTACGGGCCTTATGGGGTCAGATTATCGTAACCGTTTTCAGTGACCACTACGTTATCCTCAATACGAATACCACCACAGGACATTAACTGATCCACCAGCGTCCAGTTAATTGGAAGCGATGTGTCACGCAACGGGTTTAGGAGCATCGGAATAAAGTAGAGTCCTGGCTCAACGGTTACCACCATGCCGGGTTTCAAAATACGCGTTAAGCGCAGGGCGGGATGTTCGCTTGGGGCGGGGGCCGCTGAGCCATCAGGGTGACGTAAACCGGCTACGTCATGTACTTGAAGCCCCAAGGAGTGACCTAAACCGTGTGGGCAGAAGGCGCGAGTGACTCCTTCGCTTACCGCTTGCTCGACGGTGCCTTTAAATATGTCATGGGCAACGAGGACGCTTCCCAAGGCTTGGTGCATTTGCTGGTGTAGCTCAACAAAAGAGGTGTCCGGTTCGATGCGACTAATAATGTCATCTTTTAGATGATGTAGCGCCGTTACCAGTTCTTCAAAAATCGCGGGGGCATCAGGCCCTGCGTGGGTGCGGGTGATATCTGCGCAGTAACCTCTAAAGCGTCGCCCGGCATCTACTAACAAGCTGTAGCGCTGGTTGGGGGGTGTTATGTCGTAATGTTGGTAGTGCAGGACGCCTGCATGTCCATTCAAGCCAATAATATTCTGGTAGGGAACGTTAGATTCGCGCTGTCGGCTAGCCGCTAGGTAGGCCAGTTGTATATCGAGCTCGCCTGAAGCGCCAATAAAGGCGGCTTGGGCGGCCTCGTGACCTGCCATTGCAAGGTGATTGGCTTCTCGTAGGCAGGCAACTTCGTAAGGTGTTTTGAACATGCGAAGTTCATCAAGCGCTCGCACAACCTCATCAGGGGCTGTTTCAGCGTTCAGCGCTTGCTGAATATCGGGCGCCGTGCTTGCTATATCGCCGATGACGGCGCTGCGGCCCTCTAAATGAGGCGCGCGTGCGTGGGCACACTGATGTACATCAATGACGGATAGCCAAGGCTCATCGGGTAGCTGAGTAGGCTGATGCCAAAAATCAGCGGGCGCATGCAGATAAAACTGCGGTTTTTTACCAGGCTCAATGACTAGCCAGCTGTGCTGAATGTCCGCAAGGCCTACCCAGTGCATAAAATGGCCATAGGTTTGGAAAGAGGCGGCATGATCGTCAGCAAAATGATGGCTGGCGTGGCCGCTATAAATCACCAGACTGTCAAAGCCGTACTTTGCTAACACCTGCTCATAGGCATGCTGTAAATGAACGATATGATCAAGCTGCAGGTTAAAAAGCGTTGTTGACATGAAAATCTATCCTGTTAACTACGTGACGGGGCGAGTTCGCTCCAGAGTTTGTCTAGTTCTGCATGGTGCTGATGCTGATGGCGGTATAAGCGCAGCTCCATGGGCACATCCCAGCGGCTATCGCCTGCTCTGACGAGGGTGCCTTGGGCGAGCTCCTGTGAAACGTTGCGCTCTGGCAGCCAGCTCATGCCATATCCCAGCAGTACCAGCTCTTTTATACCTGCCGCGTACAGATTTTCACTTTGTGCCACCAGGTGGGTGCTTTGAGGTAATCTGGCCAGGTGTGCCTTTATTGCAGAGCCCAGCAGGCCTCGCTTGGGGTAGGCAAGCCAAGGCGAGGGCTGCTGGCGTGTGCCCGGTAAAACGGTACAAGGCTCGCCTTGAGGAGCAAGCCCCGTCACGGGAATTAGCCGCTCATGGCCGATCACTCGATAGGTACAAGCGCTTGTATCGATATCCAGGTCGCATCGCCCGACAGGCCAGTAACAGATAGCCAGGTCGCACTCTGCGCGCATTAACGCTTGAAAATAGTCGTGAGCAATCCACCCGGTAGCGCGCAGGTAGGGCTGTACATGGTCCTGCCAGCCGGTAGATGCTAGCCATTCAGGCAGGAAATTCCCCAGCAGGCTTTGCGGGGCGGCTACCATAATGCGCCGCTGTTGACCGGCATTAATCTCGCGCAATCGGTCACGCGTTAAACGAACGCGCTCCGTTACCTGTTCGCATAAGGTGAGGAACTCCTCTCCGGCGGGGGTTAACGAAAGCGGTAGCGTTTGGCGATTAATGAGCGTAATACCCATCTCTTCTTCCAACAGTTTAATCCGTCTAGAGAAGGTCGGCTGGGTTACGTTTTGATCATCGGCGGCACGTGAAAAGTGCCGAGTCCTGGCCAGGGCAATAAAGTCTTCTAGCCAGCGAATTTCCATGCTTTACCTCGCAGTGAGATGGCGTGACTGGCCAGTAAATGCCTACGCTTCATAGGCGGCCTTCCTCAACAGCGTGGCAGGCTACACGCGTGCCGTCATCCTGCATTTTTAATTGCGGGATTTCTTGAATGCAGCGCGCATTGGCATACGGGCAGCGACCATGAAAAACACAGCCGCTCGGTAAGTTAACCGGCGTTGGCACCTCACCTTTAAGGCGAATATGCTGAGGCCGATCATCTTCAAGGCGCGGAATAGATGAAAGGAGTGCTTGGGTGTAGGGGTGGCGAGGCTTGGCGAACAGGGTCGAGGTCGTGGCTATTTCGCACACGGTGCCCAGATACATCACGGCAACCCGCGTACCAAAATGCTCCACTACCGCAAGGTCATGGGTAATAAACAGGTAGGTCAAATTGCGCGCGTGCTGGGCTTCCATCAACAGGTTCAGCACCTGTGCCTGAATCGAGACATCCAGCGCTGAAATGGGCTCATCGGCAACAATAAACTCAGGGTCCACTGCCAGCGCTCGCGCAATGGCAATACGTTGACGCTGGCCGCCGGAGAATTCATGACCAAATCGCTTGCCCCAGTCTGGGTCAATGCCCACCGAGCTCATTACCTCTTCGACCTTATCGGCGATCTGCTGGCGGTTCCATGCGGGGTGGTGCAAGCGCAGTGGCTCTTCCAGTGTTTGCTGGATGGTCATCCGCGGATTAAGCGACGCGTAAGGGTTCTGGAAAATCATCTGCATGCGCTTACGATACGGCAGCAATTGGCGCGAGCTTAAATGGTCAATGCGCTGGTCATCATAGTGAATCTCGCCTTCAGATGGCGTAATGAGCCCCATGACCGTACGGGCAACGGTCGATTTACCGCAGCCGGATTCGCCGACGACGCAGAGTGCCTCGCCACGCATTATCTCCAGGTTCACGCCATTAATAGCGTGTACGTGTTCCTGGTGACGAACGAGCTTGCCGCCTTTAAATCGCAACTGGTCAAGAAAATCGCCTGATAGCGAAAACCGCTTTTTGAGATCGCGGATCTGCAGAAGTGTCTGGGCTTCTTCGACGTTTTCAGCGGGGATGTGATGCTCTGCCATCGCACTTGCCTGCGTACTCATTGGCTTTCCTCCTTTAAACGACGATCTTCCAGCAGTTCAGCCACCATATGGCAAGCTACCTGGCAGTTGCCCGCTTGTACAAATCCGGGCACTTGCTCAATACAAGCGGGGCGGGTTTGCCCATCGGCGCGCTTAATAAAGTCGCAGCGCGGGTGAAAGGCGCAGCCGCTGGGTAGATTGGAAAGCGAAGGCATGCTGCCACGGATTTGATTCAGTCTTTCACCGGGCGTTGCCATCTGGGGCAGGGCATTAATCAGCCCTTGGGTGTAAGGATGCTGCGGGTCATTAATGATCTCACGCGTGGGGCCTTGCTCAATCACGCGGCCAGCATACATGACCAGCATGCGTTGCGTGACCTGACTCACGACGCCAAGGTCGTGAGTAATCAAAATAAGCCCGACATTGTGCTGTTCGCAGAGATCCAGCAATAGCGCCATGATTTCTGCCTGAATGGTCACATCCAGTGCCGTTGTAGGCTCATCGGCAATAATGATGTCCGGGTCAAGCAGCAACGCAATGGCAATAATAATGCGCTGCCGCATGCCGCCGGAAAGTTCATGAGGGTATTGTTCCAGACGCTTTTCCGGTGAGGGAATTTGCACCTGGCGTAATTTATCCAGTGCAATGGCGCGGGCCTCTTTAGAGGAAATCCGTCGGTGAGCTTTTAGACACTCCACCATTTGAGCGCCAATTGATAACACCGGGTTCAGCGTCATCATTGGGTCCTGGAAGATCATTGAGATTCGGTTGCCACGTATTTTACGCAGCCCGCGCTCCGACATGGTATTCAGCGTTTGTCCTTCAAACGTAATACTGCCACCGGCAATAAATCCGGGTTTGGCAATCAGGTTAAGCAGCGAAAACGCCGCAACCGATTTGCCAGCACCAGACTCGCCTACAATGCCTAAACGTTCACCGCGCTCTAGCGTAAAGCTAACATCACGCAGTGCACGTACTTCGCCCTGGCGCAGGCCAAAACGTACATCCAGTTGGGAAACTTCAAGTAATGCCATGGTGCCCTCAGCCTTTATAGAGTCGTGGGTTCATGACATCGCGCAGCCAGTCGCCCAATAGATTGATAGACAGCACCAGCACTACCAGTACCGCACCGGGAATTAGCGTGATCCACCAGGAGCCTGACTGAATGTAATCAAAGCCTGCCTTGATTAACGAACCAAGCGATGGGTGGGTCTCGGGCATCCCCAGGCCCAAAAACGACAGCGCCGCTTCAGAAATAATGGCGTTGGCAATTTGCACGGTAGAAATAACGAAAATAGGCGATAACGTATTAGGCAGCACATGGCGGAACATGATCCGTTTGCTGCGGAGTCCCATTACTCGTGCAGCGTCTACGTACTCCTTGTTTTTCTCGGCAAGTACGGAAGCGCGCACGGTACGGGCGTATTGTGGCCACTCGGCCAAGCCAATAATCAGTACCAGCATCAGTACCGCGTATTGACTATAAAATGAGCTACCCAGGGTGGCCTTCACCACAGCACCGACCACGATAGCCACCATCAAGGTGGAAAATGACAGCTGAATATCCGCCAGACGCATAAAAAAAGCATCCACACGGCCGCCCAAATAGCCTGCCATTAGGCCAAACGTTACGCCTAAAAGTGCCTGCAAGATCACCGCACCAAAGCCGATCAAAAGCGATACCCGCGTACCGTACAAAATAATCGACCAAAGGTCTCGGCCCTGGGCATCGGTGCCCAGCGAGTAGCGTTCGTCCGCTCCGTCGACCCAGAACGGTGGCAATTCGGAGGCCATAATATCGATCTGACGCAAATCGTAGGGATCGGTAGGTGCAATAAGAGGCGCGGCAAAGGCAGCCACTACCAGGCAGATAAATACCGCCAGGCAGAGCTGTGCCGTGCGGTCACTCTTGAAGCTGTACCATAAATAGGAGTCGCGAAAGCGTTGGAAATGGCTGGGCGATTTGCTCTTGGGCACGCTCTTTGTTGTCATCGTCATGCGGGTTTACCCGTCAGTTTTACGGTGGGGTTCACAAAGCCGTAAATCAAATCCACGATGGTGTTGGTCACCACGAAAATGACACCGACAATCATTAGATAGGCCACGATTAGCGGGATATCAGCCCGGTTGATCGCGTCCAAAAACATCAGGCCCATGCCCGGCCACTGGAACACGGTTTCGGTCAGAATGGTGTAAGCCACCATCGTGCCGATTTGAACACCGCCTACGGTGATCACCGGTAGCATGGTGTTTTTAAGCGCGTGGACAAAATAGACGCGGCGCATTGAAATGCCCTTGGCGCGGGCATACTTGACGTATTCAGACTGCAGTACTTCCATCATTTCAGCGCGGATCAAGCGAATAAACAGCGGCAGCATGATAGAGGCGAGTGAAATGGCGGGCAGCACTAGGTGTTGCAGGCCGCTCCAGGTGGCCAGGTTGGTATCCCAATAGCCAAACACGTGCACTAGGTCATAACCGCGCCCAAACGAGGGCATATTACCTTGAGTGGATAGCGCACTGTTTAACCAGGCCCCCCACGCGGTCCCTTCGGGGAAAATTGAGACGGTAATGCCGATAGCAAAAATTTGAATTAATACAATCGCGGTTAAGAACACCGGAATCGAAATACCGATAATCGATGCCCCCATAAAAAAACGCGAGATAATCGAGCGCGGTTTGATAGCGCTGTACACCCCGATAGGTGCCGAAAAAACCACGATAATTAAGGTGGCCGCAAAGACGAGCTCAAGCGTTGCTGGCAGGTGGCGTGCAATAACGCTGAGCGCCGGTTCGCGGTAGAAGTAGGAGTTGCCAAAATCGCCTTGTACGGCATTTTTGGCAAAGCGCACATACTGCACCATGAAAGAATCATTAAGCCCTAAGCGCTCGCGCAGGGCCTCTCGTTCACTTTCGGGGACCGATTGTCCAACCATCTGCTGTATCGGGTCACCCAGGTTATCCTGGATGGCGAAGGCCAGCACGCTGATGATGAACATCACCAATACCGCGTGCATCAGCCGCTTGATTAAAAAGGCAATCATGGCGTACGCCACCTATGTAATAGTGTTTAGCAAAGGAAGTAGAGGTCAGTGCCGTTAAACATTTCGCAATGGGTTTTGACACAACAAGCGCTTCGCCCTCCAGTTGGCTGGAGAACGAAGCATCCGTGCAGGCAATTTACAAACCGTTAGTCAAACTTAGCGGTTAATAACGAGATCGCCCAAGTAGGGGAAGTCGATGGCGTTAACGACAGGTTCAATCTCAACGCCTTCGGCAGCGGCATACGCAAGGTTCTGCCAATGCAGCGTGATAAAACCAACATCTTCATACAGCATGGCTTCTGCTTCACGCAGCATTTCATTGCGCCGCTCAAGATCGGTTACGCTGTCGGCTGTCAGTGACCAGCGCGTCGATCTCTTCATTGCAGTAATTGCCATAGTTGTATTGGCCCGCACCGCTCTCTTCATCAATACAGAAGGTGAGGTACTGGAAGAAGTTGGCAGTATCTTCAGTATCCGAATGCCAGCCAAGCATGGCGATATCCGATTGACGGGTATCATATTCTGGCCAGTACTGGGCAAGCGGCATGGTGCGCAGGTTAACGTTGATATTGATACGCGATAGCATGTTCGCTACCGCTTGGGCAATTTGTGCGTCGTTGACGTAGCGATTGTTGGGCGCAATCATGTCAACGCTAAAGCCATCTTCATAACCCGCTTCCGCCATTAGCTCTTGAGCGCGGGTCAGGTCATAGCGTGGTACCAGATCCGGGTTGTGACCGGAGTAGCCTTCCGGTGAAAACTGCCCAGCAGGTGTCGCAAAGCCACGCATTAAGCGATCAGCGATGCCTTCCTGATTGATGGCAAGGTCAACGGCTTGACGAACGCGCACGTCTTTGAAGGCTTCAACTTGTTCTTCGTTAAGCTGGAAGCCGATAATACGCGTGCCCGGTACTTCGAAAAGCTCAACATCACTTGCTTCACGAACGCGCTCCAGATCATTCGGCGGCACAGCGTCAATAAAGTCGACGCCGCCCGAGAGCAAGGCTGCTACGCGCGCGGCGTTTTCCGCAATCGGCGTGAGTACAATGCTTGAGACATTGCCTTCGCTTTCAGTATCCCAATAATCTTCAAAGCGCTCAAAATCGACACGTACGCCTTGGCGACGGTCAGTAAGAACGAACGGGCCGGTACCGGAAACATTGCGTGAAGCAAACGAGTTGCCTGCTTTTACGATCTCCGCTTTATCGACGCCATTTTCGGTTTCACCAGTATAGAACTGGCTATCCATGGGAAAAATGTAGGTCGCCAGGTTGAGCAACAGCGGATAGGGGGTCGTCGTCGTGATTTCCACCGTGTAGTCATCAACCGCTTCGGCGGTAGCAATGGGCTCAAAAATGGCGCGGTAGTCAGGGCTCTCTTTTAAGCGCTCAATCGTCCATACCACGTCTTCAGCCGTCAGCTCGTTACCCGAATGAAACTTAACGCCTTCACGAAGCGTCATGCGCATATGCGTATCGTCTGTTTGTACCCATTCAGTTGCCAAGCGGGGCTCAAACTGAAAATCCTTGGTCCAGCGGACGAGAGGGTCAAACGCCAAGTGGGAGAAACGCAGCATACCGCCGGAAAGTTGTTCGTGAATATCAAGCGTTTCCGGATCGGCGGAGTAGCCAATGCGCAACGTTTCAGCGTTTGCTGTTAAAGGGAGCACTGCGCTACCCGCAACAGTTGCACCGATAATAGTGGCCAGTATCTTTTTTTTGAGCGCCATAATCGTTCCCGTCTTATTGATAATTTTATTGTTCACATTACCGTCTAAACGCTATTGGCGAGACAGCAAAGCAGACACGGTCAGCTTGTAAGCTATCCTATTAACATAGAGAGTGTTGAATGCGTCATACAATCGAAATAGTGATAGACCCTATTCAACTATTGAATGATTGGGCTTGTAGCAGTGAATAGTGGAGTGCAAGCTAGTCTAAAGTCGTAGATGAAAAATAAACGGGCGTTTGGTATCAGCCCACGAAAGCCATTAGTGACCCGCTGGAAGGCAGGCTGAAAATGATGAAATGGAATCAATGGATCATTCTGGTGTTAATCGGTTGGCTTCCATTAACCGCACAGTCTGACACTATTGACGGCATGCTGGACGGCGAGCCGCGGGAGTGGTTTGTGCTGAGCCAGGGCCGTGACTCCAATGCTTCTTTTGTAGAGGTTGGCGATCAACGCCAAATCACTATCACAGGGTTTGTCGAGCCTGACCAAAGGGACGCCTACGAAGGGTTGTCTATTAGCCTGGCGGTTGAAGACAACCAGCTTATCGATGCCCACGTGGTACAACTGATCGGTAGCACCACCGTACCGCCGCTTTACACCTCTGAAGGAGGCAGTGTTACCGTCACGTTGACGCAGCTTGAGCAGCAAGGCAGCCACATTCATATTGCTGGACGTGTCGAAGGCGTATTGGCGTTGCAAACTGCACTGGACGACGCGCCCAGCCGGGCTGAGGGAATCGACATCGATGTGCAGTTTGACGTTAATGCCTATCGAGCACGGTTCTAACAAGCACAGTTCTAATAAGCAGAACTCTAGGCCCCAAATTGCTGATGCAGCCATGCATTAATATCATCAGACTCATACAGCCACTCTTCGCGACCATCTTCATGGTGAATCTTTAAGCAAGGCACTTTGGTTTTGCCGCCGCCTTCAAGGAGGTCCTGCTTATGTGCGGGGTCATGCTGAACATCGCGCAGCTCAATGGTTAGTCCTAAGCGGGCAATTTCTTTACGCACCTTAATGCAGAAAGGGCAGGTACGGAATTGATAAAGGGCCAGGCGTTGGCAAGCCTGGTCGACGCGCGCTTGATCGGCGGGGGCACGCTCAATCGCGTTAGGCGTTGAGAGTTTTTCACTGATAAGCATGACCGGTGCCAGCACCAAACGAACACCACGGAAAAAATAGCGAATTAATACACGCATAATAAACTCCATCGCTAACCCTGGGGCATGGGTCAGCGTTCTTAGAAAAAGTACGTCATTGTAAACAGCGATGCTACGCGCCAACAGGTGGGCTTTAAACAAGCGTGCGCGCATCCTGCAATAATCGAACGCATTTGTCACTTGGCTACGCTCGCTATACGTATATTGGGGCATTTTCTAACCACCACGTGTGCTTAAACCCTTGCTTCTGGGTGAGTAAACAAGCCGAGCATGCTAGTCTTTTCAGCTATTTTAAGCTGTGTTTATTACGTTGTTCAGGGACAGAAACCATGCATCTTCATATTATCGGTATCTGCGGCACCTTTATGGGTAGTCTTGCGCTGCTCGCGCGCGAGCAGGGCCATCAGGTTAGCGGGTCAGATGCAAACGTCTATCCTCCGATGAGCACTCAGCTTGCTGAAGCAGGCATTACGTTAATGGAAGGTTATCGAGCAGAGCACCTTGGTGCTTCGGTTGACTTGGTGGTAGTGGGGAATGCGCTGTCACGCGGAAATCCTGAAGTAGAGGCGCTACTTAACAGCGGTTTGCCGTATACCTCAGGAGCGCAGTGGCTTGCTGAGCATGTGTTACCAGGGCGGCGGGTAATTGCTATCGCCGGTACCCATGGTAAAACCACCACCGCCAGTTTACTGGCCTGGCTATTGGAGAGCGCGGGCCAAGTACCGGGCTTTTTAATTGGCGGTGTGCCGCGTAACTTTGGTGTTTCCGCGCGGCTGGGTGATCCTCAGGGGCCTTTTATTGTTGAAGCAGATGAGTACGATACGGCCTTTTTTGATAAACGCTCCAAATTTGTACACTATCGCCCCGATATTGCTGTGCTCAATAATCTTGAGTTTGATCATGCGGATATCTTTCCGGATTTAGCTGCTATTGAACGCCAGTTCCATCACCTTGTGCGCACCGTACCCAGCCAAGGGCGCCTGCTAGTAGCCGATGAACAGCCAGCGCTAGAGCGAGTCATAGCGATGGGAGCCTGGACACCCATTAAGCACTTTGGTGAGCAGTCCCAAAGTGCGTGGCAGCTCTACCTTGAGCGCCCTGATGCCAGCCGTTTTCAGGTGATTCACCGCACAGACCGGGGCGAAGAGGATAGCGTCGTCGAGTGGTTGTTAAGCGGCGTTCACAACGCGCGAAATGCTTTGGCAGCGTTGGCGGCTGCCCACGAGTGCGGAGTTGATTTAGCCCGGGCATGCGCAGCACTAGCGCGTTTCGAAACGCCACGACGGCGCCAGGAAGTGCGTGGAGAAGTGGGGGGCGTTCAAGTCATTGACGACTTTGCCCATCACCCCACGGCGATTGCGGCGACCTTGCAAGGCTTGCGTGCCACAACGACCAAAGGGCGCTTGCTGGCGGTCATTGAGCCACGTTCCAATACCATGCGGTTAGGTGCGCTACGCGATCGACTCAACGACAGCATCGCTGATGCGGATCAGGTGTATTGGTATCAACCTGCCGGTATTGATTGGTCGATGGAGGCGCTGGTAGCTGAGCAAGGTGCTAAAGCCCATCTTTATCAGCAGATTGAAACACTGGTAGAGGCGGTTGTTCGCCATGCCGAACCACTGGATCGGATTGTGGTGATGTCCAACGGTGGCTTTGAGGGCGTACATGAACGTCTGCTAAATGCCTTAACGGCCAAGGAATTGAACACGTGAGTACAGATTCCCTGTTCAAAAAGCCGATCACCGTGGCATTAACGGGCGCTTCTGGGGCGCAGTATGGCCTGCGGCTGATAGACGTATTGGTAGAGGCAGGCCATGAAGTGTGGGTCATGATCTCCAAAGCGTCACACATGGTGATTGCCACGGAAACCGAGATTAGCCTGCCTGCTCAGCCAGAACGGCTGGCTGCTGCATTGAGAGAGCGTAGCGGCGCCGCGGCTGGCCAAATCCGCTGCTTTGGGCGAGAGGACTGGATGGCGCCTGTTGCCTCCGGGTCTGGAGCGGCCTCGGCTATGGTGGTGTGCCCATGCTCGACGGGAACGCTCTCGGCTATTGCCACTGGGGCAAGTAACAACCTGATTGAGCGGGCGGCCGATGTCGCGATTAAAGAGCGCCGAACGTTAGTGCTAGTGCCCCGAGAGAGTCCATTTTCGCCTATCCATTTGGAACATATGCTGGGGCTAAGCCGCATGGGGGTTGTCATTTTACCTGCCGCCCCCGGATTTTATCACCGCCCGCAATCCATTGATAATCTCATTGATTTTATTGTGGCACGCATTCTTAATCAGTTGGGCATTCAGCATACCTTGATGCCTCGCTGGGGCGAGGATGAAGCCGATAACATGTCTAAGGATAAGCAATGAACTGGGCCACGCTCTCTATATTTGTACCCACGTTTTTATTTGTGTCACTCACGCCGGGTATGTGCATGACGCTTGCCATGGTGCTGGGCATGACCCAAGGCGTAAAACGTACGCTGTGGATGATGATGGGAGAGCTGGTTGGCGTAGGCTTGGTAGCCGCAGCAGCAGGCGCCGGGGTAGCCGCCTTAATGCTCCGTCAGCCTGAACTCTTCACGGTGTTCAAGTGGGTGGGCGGCGCTTATTTGGCCTATTTGGGCATTATGATGTGGCGCTCTCGTGGGCGTATGGCGATACCCAGTGAACTAAATGCGGGGCCTGCCGCCGGGCGGCTAACACTTGCCATGCAAGGGTTTGTGACCGCTGTGGCTAATCCGAAGGGGTGGGCATTTTTTATGGTACTGCTGCCCCCCTTTTTGGATAGCAGCCGCCCGCTGGGTAGCCAACTGGTTCTGCTGATTGTGGTTATTTTGTTGATCGAGTTTGCCAGCCTGTTGGTGTATGCCGTCGGCGGTAAAACGCTGCGTAAAACGCTGGGAAAAAGCGGCAATGTGCGTTTACTTAACCGCATTGCCGGCACGTTAATGATGGGCGTTGGATTATGGCTGGCGCTAGGCTAGGCCGCCTACACTGGTGGGAAGAAAACCACGCGAAGGCTGATTAACACCAGCGAGGCCGACCCCAATAGCAGCCAAGGGCAGGGCGTTAATGGCTTTCGAGGATAGCGTTGCCAGCTTAAACGAACCAGCGCACAGATCATCAGCCCAAGCAGAGCGCCGCCGACCAGGTCACTAAACCAGTGCACGCCAATAACGAGCCGTGACAGTGCCATTGGCACCGCCAAAGCAATCGCCACCCAATAGATCCAGATACGTTTTTGGAGAGGTAGCTCCGAGGCAATAAACGCGGCGGCCAGGCCCAATACGACAACCGAGGTTGACGTATGGGCACTCGGATAAGAGAGCGAGCCGGTCAGGTAATCGGGGGTGTCAGGTCGAGCACGCCCGAAAATGGCTTTACCAAGCGTGTTAAGAAGCGCTACGCCTCCCACCGCCGCTCCCCAATGCAGCAAGGCATCCCATCTTCTATAAAAAATCATCCATAGTGCCCACGGCAGCAACAGGACGGCAATGCCCAACTTGTCGCCAATCTTGGCAAATACGGCACCAATAGCGATAAGGGTGTCGCTTTGCAGCCAGCTAAAGAGCCGTTGGATATAGAGGTCGAGCGTCAATGGACCATTGTGATGCACAACCAGCAGTGTCCAACCCGAAAGGCAGGTTAAGGCAATAATAAATAGCAGCAGCGAAGCGAGAGGAACTTCGCCAGATTGGCTCATGACAAGCCAGGGGCGGCGCATAAACGGAATACGACGTGCTAAACGGGCGGTAGCAAGGTAGAGGCGTCCATGACGGCCCACCTGTGCTCGCCCCCAGGAGAACACTACCGCGAGTACCACCACGCTGGCGGCTATTATGATCAACGCAGTTTCGATGCCCGGGGGTAAATCAAGGTGTTCTTGCCATGTTCGTCCGAGCAAATAGCCTGGCAGTACATAGGCAGGTGCCCACAGTGCGGCAGATGTGATATTTGTCCATAAAAAATTACGGGGTGGCATCCGCATCATGCCCGCTATGAGCGGAATGACGGGTCTTACCGGGCCAACAAATCGGCCAATAAAGACCGAGTAAAGACCATAACGATCAAAAAATCGGGAGCCTCTGCCTAGCCATTCTGGATGTAGGGAAAGTGGCCAGCGTTGAGTGATTTGTGCATGGTGGCGATAACCAAGCCTGAAACTAATGCCGTCGCCGATCACCGCGCCTAAAAAGGCGGCCATTACTAACCACACTAGCCCGATAGACTCATGCCCCGCCAGGGAGGCCACTGCCGTAATCAGCACCACGCCGGGCACCAACAGGCCCACTAATGCTAACGATTCTGCAAGCGAAATGAGCAGCATCAGCAGAAGAAGCATGAAAGGAGAGAGCGAGAGCTGTTGAAAGGTTTCGACTAAAGACACGAGGGACTCCTGAAAGAGCGATACGCTGTCATCCGTTTGCCAGCGCATGAGCACGGGCGTGCAGGCGTTGTATATAGCGCTCGAAGCTCTCTTTATGAGGCAAACAAGCTGCAATGCGGGCTTCAAGATGACCGGTTTCAACCAATACACACTGGGAAAGTGCATGCTGTAGCCGCTCACGAACCAGCAGCGCACCGCTTTCGCTGGTGTCGGGCAGCACCAGCCAGAAGGTGGCCTCGCCAGCGCGCCCCAATATGTCATGATCACGGCAGCGACCTATCACTTCGCTACACAGTGTATCAAGTAGCGCGATTTTAGCTCGAGAGCCGAATTGCTCTTCGGCCATATCCAGCTGTGGCAGGTGAATGACCAGTACTGCCAAGCGCTTGTTAAGCATGGCAGCACGCTGAAATTCGTTGTTTAAGCGCTCCTTTAACGTTTCGTAGTTGTAGGCGCGACAGTGGCTATCATAAGGGTCAGTGGCCTGTAGTAATGCGCGGCGGCGAGCATGCTCCCATCGAGGGAGGGCCAGCAGTAAAAGCAAAATAACATAGCCGAGATAGAAGGGTGGCTCAGGTGTCGGGTGAGAGATAAACAACCAGACAAGGGGGCCAAGCACCCCCGTCAGCACCAAGGCAAGCCAAAGGGGTAAGAGTATAAAAGCAGAGGTGATGGGTAGGCCAAGCCAGATGGCTGATGCGTTAGAGATAGAAAGCGTACTTAATACCGTGAGGTAGGTGCTGCCTACCAGCAGTATTTGAGATATGTATCCCTTTAATCCCTGCCCTAAATGCATCAGTAGGGCCGCTAATAGCACCAGGGTAACAAACGCGGGTACCCATAAGCTCCGGTAGCTGCCCATTTTATAGAGCCATAACGCGTACCCCATCATTACTACCAGGCTGGTACTGTAAGTGATGATCATTAGCCGCTTGGAGAACGGATAGCTGTTCATGAGGAACCCAGCGTCTTGGGGGTATTGCAGAGGTGTTCAAGCGTTAAGGTTGAAGACTCAATATCCATTAGCGGCTCATGATGGCTCACCACATTTTCAGGAAGTGCTGCTTGGAGCTGCTTGCGACGGCGTGTGGCTTCTTGTGGCGAGCGAGAAAGCATCAAGGCGGCAAGCGTTGTGCTATTCAGGCGATAGGTGTTCTCAAAGGAGTAGGTTAGCTCACAAAGCTTTTTTGCGGTGGGCCAAAGCTGGCGCCGCTTAACCTGCAATATAAACAGCTCTGCGTAGATAGCCTCGCGCTCAGAGCGGGTTTGCTCACGAGGAAGATCGCGCAGCAACTGTTCGCCAGCCCAAAGATTAACCTTTGGGATAAGCCGCAAACGCTGGCCGATAGCCCCATTCATATCAACCAATTGGCGTGCGCTAGAAACCGCCAGCAAGCGCAGTATGCCCAATAACAGTAGTATTAGCCCCCCGGCTGGAAAGGATAATTGTGGCGCTATTAAGACGCCGCTAAGTAGTGCGGCCATGGCATTAAGTACAAGAATCCAGCGCGCCTGGGGTAGCATGAATATGGCCGCCCACGCCCAGATCAACATATCATGCTGCTCTGGTGCGCTGGCAATTAATCCCAGCAGTAATAAGCCCGGCAGCACTTGCCAGGGCAGCCCTCTGGAGTGACGATGACTAAAGTCCAGAAGCAGCGCCGTAATGCAAAGCCAGCTGACGGATAGCCAAAGTAGCAGGATGGCCATGGGCTGTGCGCCCAACGTCCAGAACGCTAGTGCAGCCGCTGCGGCGAGTAAATTGGCTCTAAGCAAGTGAATTTTGTATTTGCTTTGCATGGTGGCTTACTATTCACCTTCACGAACTCCATGTACGTTCCCCGTCGTCTAATCAGCGGTGACAGGACCAAGTGTGAAACTTAAAATGCTCATTATAACGTTTAAGTAGCGTAATATATTGCCTACTACTGGACACAATTACGACGCGCCTGACCAGATAAAATGATGGCGGCGTGCATGATGATAAAGGGAGACAGCATGAGCGTTTCAACGCCCTTACAAGATGAGGCTCAACAGCAACTCACCGCCGGTGATGTTCCCGCATACATGCAGGCGCTTGGAAAGGCAGCGCGTTCAGCCGCAAGTGAGCTACGTCGTGCCGATACCGGCATTAAAAATCGTGCCCTTGAGTCAATAGCGCAGCAGCTGATGACGGCTCGCGCGCGTATTTTAGACGCCAACGCTCAGGATATGCAGCGCGGTAAGGAAAATGGTCTGGATAGTGCGTTACTTGACCGCTTGGCGCTTGATGACACCCGTTTTGATGCGATGATTGAAGGGCTGCGTCAAGTGGCCGCCTTGCCTGACCCGGTGGGTGAGATAGACGATATGAGTTACCGTCCCAGCGGCATCCAGGTAGGCAAAATGCGCGTGCCTTTGGGGGTCATTGGCATCATTTACGAATCACGCCCCAATGTAACGCTTGAAGCGGCCAGTTTGTGCTTAAAATCGGGCAATGCCTGTATTTTACGCGGCGGGTCAGAGGCGAGCGCGTCCAATCAAACCATTGGCGAATGCATTACGCAAGGACTGCTGGATGCGGGACTGCCTGCTAACTGCGTTCAGGTGGTGGCGACGACCGACCGTGCCGCCGTCGGCGCATTGATCAGCATGCCAGATTACGTGGATGTCATTATCCCGCGTGGTGGGAAATCGCTGATTGAGCGAATCTCGCGTGACGCTACAGTGCCCGTTATCAAGCACCTTGATGGTGTTTGTCACGTCTATATTGATACCACGGCGGATCCAGCTAAAGCCTTGGCTATCGCGGTCAATGCTAAAACGCACCGTTACGGCACCTGCAATACCATGGAAACACTTCTGGTTGATGCGCCGGTGGCTGATTTGCTGTTGCCAGAGCTGGCGCGGGCTTACGCAGGACATGAGGTTGAGCTACGAGGCTGTGAACGCACTCAAGCGCTGCTTCCTCAGGCCTTGGCGGCATCCGAGGAGGATTGGTACGCCGAATATCTTGCACCGGTACTAGCGATCAAAATAGTGGATGGCGTGGAAGAGGCGATTGCGCATATTGAGCGCTATGGCTCGCACCATACCGACGCCATTGTGACCCAGGACTACTCTCTGGCGCGCCGTTTTATGGCCGAGGTGGACTCAAGCTCTGTGATTGTGAATGCCTCAACCCGTTTTGCCGATGGGTTCGAGTATGGGTTAGGTGCTGAAATTGGCATTTCGACCGATAAGCTGCATGCGCGAGGGCCGGTGGGCTTGGAAGGCCTTACCACGCGTAAATACGTTGTATTCGGCGATGGCCAGGTTCGCCAATAAGGCGTGTACGCTATGAGTTTTGCAGCGCTATGAGTGGTAGGTCGATATGAATTCAGTACCCATAAAAGCAGGCATGCTGGGAGGGACATTTGACCCTATTCACCATGGCCATTTGCGCAGTGCTTTGGAAGTGCGAGAAGCATTGGGCCTTGACCAGTTGCATATGATACCGGCGCCAAAACCACCTTTACGTGGTGCACCACAAGTGTCGGCAGAGCAACGAATGGCGTTGTTACAAGCCGGGATTGGCACTACGCCTGGGCTTTACGCGGATAACCGTGAGCTGCGCCGCGAAGGGCCATCCTACAGCGTTGATACGCTTGCTGAACTGAGGGCTGAATATGGTGAACAGGCACGTTTAGTCATGGTGATTGGGTTTGATGCCTTTTTACGCCTTCCTCAGTGGCAGCAGGTTGACACGTTGTTTTCCCTCGCTCACTTGGTAGTGATGGCCAGACCTGGCTATCAAACACCCTGGTCTGATGAATTAAGGGAACTGGTAGGGCAACGTGAAGTCGAAGGCGTGGACTCGCTGATGCAGCGCCCCAGTGGTGGCGTTTTACTGCTGTCGCTCCCTTCGATGATGGCAATTTCAGCGACCTATATTCGTCAGCGGCTTCGTGAGGGAAAAAGCGTTCGTTATTTGCTCCCGGAAGCGGTTGAAGAGGCCATTTTACATAAAGGCTTTTACCAGGACGTTGAATAGCGCTGGTAGTCACGCAAGAAGCCGTTACAATGGCCCGCTTTGCTAGCCGAATACCAGAACACCATACGAGGTTATCTGCAGGAGTCATGCACATCGATACACTGAAAAGCCTAGCGCTTGATGCGTTAGAAGACCTTAAGGCACGCGATATCACTCAACTGGACGTTTCCAGCTTAACTGAGGTTACCGACCTTATGTTGATTGCTAGTGGTACGTCTACCCGGCATGTTGCGGCACTTGCGCAAAACGTCGTAGAAAAAGCCAAGGCAGCCGGTCTTGCGCCGCGCGGTGTTGAAGGCGGTGATAATGCGGATTGGGTATTGGTCGATCTGGGTGACATTGTTGTTCATATCATGATGCCGGAAGCCCGTACACTTTATGACCTTGAACGCCTCTGGGCAGACCTGCCTAGCGATGCAAGCATGACGGATGAGGCACGCACGCTTTTTGAAGAGCGAGCCACGATGTCATGAAAATAAGGCTGTTGGCGGTAGGTACGAAAATGCCTGCTTGGGTTGAAGAGGGCATTGAAACCTACCGTAAACGGCTCCCTCGGGATTTCAGCCTTGAAATAGAAGAAATCCCGCTTGGCCAGCGCGGTAAAAATGCAGATATTGCCAAAGCGCGTGCTCAAGAGGCTCAACGCATTCGCGATAAACTGCGGGGTGATGAGTATCTGGTTGCGCTGGAAGTAAAAGGCAAACCCTGGACAACCGAACAACTGGCCCAGGAAGCGGATAGCTGGCGTATGGAGGGCCGCGATATTGTATTGCTGGTCGGTGGGCCTGATGGTCTTGAACCTTCCCTCTCTGCGATAGCCGATAAAGCGTGGTCATTGTCACCGTTAACGTTGCCGCACCCGTTAGTTCGTATCATGCTGGCCGAGCAGCTTTATCGTGCCTGGACGCTATTAGTTGGTCACCCCTACCACCGTTAACGGCTCAAAAGGTGGTGGTATTTGTTGGCTGTGTTGCGTCAATCGTCTGATTTGAGAGTCATCTGTTGCCATGCCCCAGCGCCGTGACACGCTAAAAAATTCTGAGCAAGAGTTGCGCATTTTTCGTGTCAGAACACTTCTTGCCGTTCTGGTCGTTATAACGCTTACCGGTCTGCTGGTAGGGCGTTTAGGCTACTTACAAATTGTTCAACATGAAATTTACACCACGCGGTCAGAAAAAAACCGTGTGCGTGTTGAGCCGCTGCCACCTAATCGAGGTTTGATTTATGACCGAAATGGTGTGCTGTTAGCTGAAAACCGGCCTACTTATAACCTGACGCTGGTGCGTGAGCGTGTTGATGACCTTGATGCAACGCTGGCCCTGTTAGTGGAGTTGCTGGAACTGCCAGAAGAAGATATCGAGGCCTTTAACGTACGTTCACGCCAGCGACAGCGTCCTTTCCAACCTGCGCTCTTAATGAGCGATCTGAGTGAAGCCCAAATTGCTCGGCTCGCGATTAATCGCCACCGCCTGCCAGGCGTTGAAGTCGAAGCCCAACTGCTACGTTACTATCCCGATTCAAACGTTATGGCCCATACGCTGGGCTATGTAGGGCGTATTAATGTTGATGAGCTGCAAAATTTGGATGCCGGCCGTTATGCCGGCACCCACTTTATTGGTAAAACCGGCATTGAACGCTTCTATGAAGAGGAGCTTCATGGCGAAGCAGGTCTGCGTAAAGTCGAAACCAACGCCCGAGGTCGAGTATTAAGAGAGCTGGGCCGCACCGACCCAGTGCCTGGGAAGAACATAACGCTGACAATTGATAAGTCGCTACAAACGCTTGCCTACGAGTTAATGGATGGGCGGCGTGGGTCGATCGTCGCTATTGCGCCTGCAACGGGCGAGATTCTGGCCATGGTGTCGACGCCTGGGTTTGACAGCAACCAGTTTGTGACCGGGATCGATGTTGCCTCCTATCGCGGCTTGCAGAACGACCTGGACTTACCTCTTTTTAACCGCTCTATTCGTGGTCACTATCCACCTGGCTCGACCATTAAACCCTTTTTAGCCCTCGCGGGACTGGCTGGGGGGGTTATTACCCCAGACAGCACGATTAGCGACCCAGGCTATTATCAACTGCCTAATGACTCCCGGCGTTACCGGAACTGGTTGCGCTGGGGGCATGGTCGTGTGGATTTAGAGCGCTCATTAGCTGTGTCTAATAATACTTACTACTACACATTGGCCCATGATTTAGGTATCGATAATCTACATGAACGGATGAATGGGTTCGGATTCGGGCGGCGAGTCGCCTACGATGTTCAAGGGGAAAGCACTGGGCTGATGCCGTCTCGCGAATGGAAGCGGGAGCGTTTTAACCAGCCGTGGTACCCCGGCGAAACCTTGTCAGTAGGTATTGGCCAAGGTTACTGGCAAGTAACGCCGTTGCAGCTGGCAAGCGCAACGGCAACGCTTGCCAACCGGGGCCACTGGGTAAAACCCCGCTTAGCTCTCCAGGTGGGCGATACGCTGCTTCGTGAAGATTTACCCGACACGCTGGACGATATTCAGCTGGAAAATGATGCCTGGTGGGACCGGGTATTTAGCGGTATGGAGAAAGTGCTCAGCGGTAGCGAAGGCACTGCACGGCGGACTGGCGTTGGCCTTGAGTATCGAATGGGCGGCAAATCGGGAACGGCTCAGGTGTTTTCTTTGGGCCAGGACCAGCGCTATAACGCCGATGAGCTTGAGGAACGCCTGAGAGATCACGCCTTGTTTGTAGCGTTTGCGCCGGTTGATTCCCCCCAAATTGCCGTGTCGGTTATCGTTGAAAATGCGGGCGGCGGCAGTACCCATGCAGCGCATTTGGCGCGCGCCATGACCGATGCATGGCTTTTAAAAGATGAAGCGCCTGACGCAGATGATGTACGCGACGTGTTGGAAGAAGATACCGCTCAAGTGGAGGGGAACTGACCTATGCCCTGGCAGACGATTACCCGCCCATTGCGTCGTTATCCCGTTCGACCGCCCGATAGCGGTATCGCGCGACGTAAAAGTATTTGGGAACGCATCCATATTGACCCTTGGTTATTAGGCCTTTTATTGGTCTTAATGGTGGGTGGCCTACTGGTTTTATATAGTGCGTCTGGCCAGCGTATTGAGTCGGTAATCGCTCAGGCGATGCGGTTTGGCGTTGCGCTGGCAGTGATGGCATTATTGGCGCAGCTGTCACCGACCACGTTTTTACGCTGGGCACCCTTTGCCTATGGCGCAGGGGTCATCATGTTATTGGCAGTGGAAATTGCCGGTGATATTGGCATGGGGGCTAAGCGCTGGCTTGAGATCCCTGGCGTTATCCGATTTCAGCCCTCAGAGATGATGAAGCTAGCGGTTCCGTTAATGGTGGCTGCCTATTTGAATCGTTGCCAGCTTCCACCGCGATTAAAGGATATTGTGGTGTGCGCGGTGATCATTGGTGTGCCGGTTGTATTGACCGCTATTCAGCCGGACCTGGGTACATCGTTACTGGTGGCCAGTGCGGCTGTCATCGTGGTTTTGCTCGCGGGTCTTTCATGGCGCTTGATTGGATTTGTTGGTGGATTGTTGGCTGCGTGCGTGCCGCTTTTGTGGATGAACATGCACACTTACCAACGTCAGCGGGTATTAACCTTTCTTGATCCAGAAAGCGACCCACTAGGCTCGGGTTGGAATATTATTCAGTCAACCACGGCCATTGGTAGTGGAGGGCTATGGGGAAAGGGGTGGCTGGGGGGCACGCAGTCGCAGCTTGAATTTCTGCCTGAGCGGCATACTGATTTTATTATTGCCGTATTGGGTGAAGAGTTTGGGCTTATCGGGATGCTGGTTTTATTGGCGCTTTACTTGATGATCGTAGGTCGCGGTATTTGGTTGGCGGCTTCTTCACAGGATACGTTTGGACGCCTTTTTGCCGGTAGTATCATTCTCACCTTTTTCATTTATGTGTTTGTCAACGTGGGGATGGTTAGCGGTATTTTACCCGTGGTAGGCGTGCCGCTACCCTTGGTGAGTTATGGCGGCACCTCTAGCGTGACCTTGTTGGCAGGGTTCGGTATTCTCATGTCTATTCATGCCCATCGTCGGCTATTGCCACGTTAGTATTTCAGTCAGGACGGTGTGTTTTCAAAGGAGTGGTGAGTTGATAAAAAGGGCCCGAAATAAAGCTGGCAGTTGCCTTGTTGCCGCGCTAATAGCGTGTTCGATGCCTGCCGTATTCGCAGAGGAGCACTCGGCGGAAGGGGTGGACCTGCAACATAATGAACGCACCCAGATATTGGTAGATGAGTTAATCGCCCAAGGCATACCGGAAGCGTGGTTACGTGATGCTTTCTCTCAAGCCGCATATTCTCAAGCGGTGCTGGATGCCATGGAAGGCGCGGCAGAGCGCCGCTTAAAGTGGCACGAGTACCGCGATATATTTCTAACGGAGCAGCGTATCGAAGAGGGCGCTGCCTTTATGCAAGCGCACGCTGAGACCCTGGCGCGTGCGGAAGATGTTTATGGCGTGCCGGGTAATGTTATTACCGCCATTATTGGCGTAGAGACGTACTATGGCCGCCATAAAGGGCGCCATCGCGTGCTGGACTCACTGGCTACGCTGGCGTTTTATCATCCCAGTCGAGGGGGGGTTTTCCGTGGTGAGCTAGCTGCTTTTTTGCAGATCGCCCATGAGCAAAAGGTCGATCCGGCTGAACTTTATGGCTCGTATGCAGGCGCAATGGGGTATCCTCAATTTATTCCCACTAGTTACCAGGCCTATGCCGTTGATTTTGACGATGACGGCATTCGTGATTTATGGGAAAACCCAGTGGATGCCATCGGTAGCGTCGCGAATTATTTTGCTGAGCATGGCTGGCGGCGTGATGGTGCCATTTATCATGAAGCAACGGGACCGGAAGTGTTGCCCCAGGCGCTGACGTTTAACCAAACGTCTTCGCCGACCATGAGTGTGGCTGAGACAGCCAAGCAAGGGATTGAACCGCAAGAAGCGCTTAACGATACTTTGCTTGTGATGCCCTTGGTGTTTGAGATGGATGATGGACAGCTACGCTATCGGCTGGGTGAAAACAACTTTTATGTTATTACACGCTATAACCACAGTCATTTATACGCCATGGCAGTGACAGAGTTAGCTGAGGCCATTCAACAGCGGGCTGAGGAACAAGGATGAGCATGTTGCAATCAAGGACCTGGCAAGTAGGCAGTATGATCGCCTTGATAATAGTGGTAAGCGGCTGCGCGAATCGTGAAGCTCAGCGCGTTGCTACGCCAACTCAAACTCAACCTGACGCTGCACCCGCCGCAAGTACTACTGCCAGTGGAGGTGGGCGCTATGCCATGCATGGGGATGCGTATCCTGTTGCGCCGCCGGATGTATCCACCGTGCCGGATGCTGTACCACGTAATGAACCGCGTTCTGCGGGGGGCAACCGCTCAACCTATGAAGTATGGGGTGAAAAGTACCATGTAATGCCGGACGCTTCTGGCTATGCCAAGCAAGGTTTGGCCTCGTGGTACGGCGAAAAATTTCATGGCTATGCGACCTCAAATGGCGAGATTTACGACATGTATAAAATGTCGGCGGCGCATCGCTCGCTACCGTTGCCCACCTTTGCACGCGTTACTAGCCTGGACAGCGGGCAGTCGGTGATTGTCCGTGTTAACGACCGTGGTCCCTTTCATAGCGATAGAGAAATAGATCTTTCTTACGCAGCCGCCGCCCGGTTGGATATATTGGATAATGGAACAGGACGAGTAAAAGTCGAGGCCATTGAGCCTGACCGTTGGCTAGCTGAGCGCGGCGGAGCGCCCGCGAGTACTGCGCCGAATGAGGATGCGCCCGTTGCGGAGCCCGCGCCAGCCGCATCTGTACCTCAAGCAGCTCCGTCTGTGGCCTCTAATAACCCCGCTGAGGGTGAGGTTTCAGGCGGCTATTACCTTCAGATTGCTGCGCTGGAAAGCGCTGATAGCGCTCGTAAGCTTAGCCAGCGATTGACAGACGAATTGCCTCACAGCGTTCGTGTAATGAATGAGGCTAATGTGCATCGTGTGCAGGTGGGGCCAGTAACACCGGCTCAAGAGACCCAAGCTCGGGAAGCACTTCGCCAAGCGGGGTTTCCTCAAGTTTTTATCGTGAGATAATTCATTTTTTATATTCTTTGGTGCTTAGCGCCACTTTCTTGCAAGTGAGATGTTAGTGATGAATGTATTCGTGTCGATTCGCCGCTCTGCCCAATTATGTTTGTTTGCGGCCATGACGGCTGTTGCGTTGCCGGCTGCGGCTCAAGTCATACCTCAGCCGCAAACGATTATTCCAGCCGCTCCGCAGCTCGCTGCCAGTTCCTGGATTTTAATGGATGCCAATAGCGGACGAATTCTGGTTGAGCACAACTCAGACGAACGCTTGGCACCTGCAAGCTTGACCAAACTCATGACCGCCTACCTTGTCGAGCGTGAGTTGGATCGCGATACCATCACGTTGGATGATCTGGTCAATGTCAGTGAAAACGCCTGGCGGACTGGTGGCTCAAAAATGTTTATTGAAGTGGGCAACCAGGTCCCCGTCGAGGAGTTGCTGCACGGCATTATTATTGTGTCAGGTAACGATGCCAGCGTGGCCATGGCAGAGCACTTGGCTGGTGGGGAGGCTCCTTTTGCTGACTTAATGAACCAGCATGCGGCTCGACTGGGGATGGAAAATACCCACTTTGAAAATGCAACCGGTCTTCCTTCTGATAATCACTACTCAACAGCGCATGACCTGGCGCGGCTTTCACGTCATATCATCAATGATTACCCTGAGCACTATGCGATCTACTCGCAGCGCCACTTTTCCTATGGTGGAATTGATCAGCCCAACCGTAACCGCCTGTTGTGGCGTGACCCGTCAGTAGATGGTTTGAAAACGGGTTGGACAGATGCTGCGGGCTACTGCCTGGTGTCGTCAGCTGAGCGCGATGGCATGCGGCTTATTTCGGTTGTGATGGGCACCAATTCGGATGAAGCGCGCGCACAGGAAACTCAGAAGCTTTTAAGCTATGGTTTTCGTTTCTACGAAACCATGAACCTCTACGAGCGTGGTGCTGTGCTTGCAACGCCGCGTGTTTGGGGTGGTGACATTAACGAATTGCGTGCGGGGGTGGATGAAGAAGTGTTTATGACCCTTCCGCGTAACCGTAATGAAGAGCTGCGTGCTCGTCTTAATCTACACTCTGATTTACAAGCACCTATTGCGGTAGGCGATGATGTGGGCACGCTAGAGGTCTACTTGGGTGAAGAGATGGTTGGCGAGCGCCAGTTGGTAGCGCTTGAAAATGTGGAAGAGGGCGGGCTGTTTAAACGCCTTTTTGATCAGGTTCAGCGCTTCTTCAGCGGTTTAATTGCGAACTTCACTGACTAAGTGATTCGGCTCAGGTGCGTCCTGGGCCTTTTTTACCTTCAATAAAAGGCGCGTTATGACTAAGGATACGAAAAAGGGATTTCGAGACCTGCGCGAGCCGGTGGCAGAAGAACCCCCCAAGATCACTTTTCCTTGTGACTACTCTTTAAAAATAGTGGGTGATGCTGCTGAGGATTTTACGGCTTGTGTTTGTCAAATCGTGGTGCGTCACGCACCGGATTTTGATGAATCGACGCTGCAAGTGGTGGATAGTCGAAACGGTCGTTTTCAATCCGTTCGCATCACGATTAATGCGACCAGCGAGCAGCAAATTAGCCAGCTGTTTGAAGAGCTAAAAGCCACTGGCCGTGTTCATATGGTGGTGTGAGTGAGTCGTTCTGCACCTGTTGAGCTGCATTGCTTGGGTCGCAGGCCGTATCTGCCCGTTTGGGAAGAAATGCGCGCCTTGACGGACTCTCGTGACAGTGAGACGCCGGATCAGTTCTGGCTGGTAGAGCATGACGCTGTCTTCACCCAAGGGCAGGCAGGCAAACCTGAACATCTATTGATGCCAGGCGACATACCGGTGGTGCAAACCGACCGTGGTGGGCAGGTAACGTATCATGGCCCTGGGCAGATAGTGCTGTATCCGTTATTGGATGTTCGGCGCAGTAAAATAGGCGTGCGTGACCTGGTGTCTGCACTGGAAAATGCAGTCATTACGGTGTTAGCCGACTATGGCGTCAGTGCACATGCGCGCCCAGATGCACCGGGTGTGTATGTCAAAAGCCCGATGGGCGAGGCCAAAATAGCGTCGTTGGGTTTGCGAATTCGGCGGGGAGCCAGTTACCACGGCGTCGCGTTGAATGTGGATGGAGACCTTTCTGCTTTTCAGCGCATCAATCCCTGTGGCTACGCAGGTATGGCGGTCACTCGCTTGGCTGATCTTGTTGCTTTGCCTAATGAGCATTACGTTGGCCAGCAACTGGCATCTGCACTGGCATTAAAGTTGAACAGAGAGCTGGTTGCTATCGGCTAATCGCAGGGTTTTCCGTAGAGCAGGCGATGGTAGTACACAACAAGAAGCCGCCGCGATAGTTAATATTCGCGGCGGCTTCTTGTTTTAAACTTACTCTGATCAAGCCCGTGCTTAATTCTGTTTCAGCCTACATTTAGGGCGGGAATAATATTAGGGTCAGACTCCTGGCCGGGGATCGCTGCCGGTGAGGCCAGCCCGAGGTTGTTCTTTTCGAACACCCGGTCAGCGCGATAGCTTGAACGAACCAGCGGGCCAGAAGGCACTTCCATAAAGCCTTTTTCAAGCCCTAGCACACGGTAGCGATCAAACTCTTCAGGGCTTACCCAGCGCTCAACCGGCAGGTGGTTTTTCGTGGGGCGCAGATACTGGCCGAGTGTCACAATATCGACACCAATTTCACGAAGATCATCAAATGTTTGCAGGATCTCCTCATCGGTTTCGCCAAGGCCCAGCATAATACTGGTTTTGGTAATGACATCGGGGTGATGCTTTTTCGCGTAGGCCAAAACGTCGAGTGTTTTACGATAGCCTGCACGGGGGTCGCGAACCCGGCTGGTCAGGCGTTCAACGGTTTCGACATTCTGCGCAAACACTTCAAGGCCCGAATCCACAACGCTCTCAATGGCTGCGTGTTCACCATCGAAATCAGGCGTCAGCGCTTCAACGACCACGTCTGGTGTACGCGCTTTAATAGCACGGATACAGCTTGCGTAATGGCTCGCACCGCCATCGTCCAGATCATCGCGATCAACCGATGTTAGGACGATATAGCGAAGCCCCATTAATTCGACGGACTTGGCGGTGTTTTCAGGCTCTTCGTGGTCCAGCCAGCCTTTGGGGTTGCCCGTATCAACGGCGCAGAAACGGCATGCGCGGGTACACACAGACCCCATCAGCATGATGGTGGCAGTTCCATTGCTCCAACACTCGCCCATGTTAGGGCAGTGTGATTCAGCACAGACGGTACTTAGACGATGCTCAGAGACATTGCGCTTAACGGCTTCAAAGCGCTCGCCACCGGGAATTTGAGCGCGCAGCCATTTGGGCTTGCGTTCAAGAGACGGGGTTTCAGCCTGCGCGCTGCGCACCTTCATGCCATCCTTGATCGCCGTTGTGCCGTGTTCATTACGGAATTTCTGGCCGCTGGGTACACGCTGTGTGGGGTTGTTGCTCATAGGAATAGAGCCTCTCTACTGTGCGGCAGGCAAGGCTTATCATAGAAACGTAAGCGCTTGCCCCCCAATCATGCCGATTAATACGTTGCCAATTAACAGATTACTAATTAATACATAGGTAGTAGGTGTAATGTAACATATCTGGTGATTAACAAGACACCGTCAACTTAGCTTACAGGCATGGGCAAACAGGCAACACCGTGGCTTGGTAAGGGGCTAGGAGATGCTGCAAAGTAGTCTTGATACTCAGTGACATGCTCGCGAATAAACCGCATGAAAAGCTCAGCCACAGGTGTGGGAAAGCGCTCAAGGCGATAAACCGTGCACCATGCGCGGCGGATGGGAAAATCCGGTAGCGGCAGTTCAAACAAAAGACCCTGCTCAAGCTCTAGCTGCACGGCAAGCCGTGGCAGCACGGCCACGCCTAAATGCGCCATAACCCCTTGTTTGATGGCTTCGTTAGTACCGAGCTCAATACGGTGCGGCAGCGCGACTTTTTGATAAGCAGCAAGCTGTTCAAAGGCATTGCGCACGCCGGAGCCTGGTTCGCGCATTAACGCATAGTGGCGGGAAAAATCAGCCAGAGTAGGCGTCAGCATGGCGAGTAAAGGGTGGTCAGGCCATACCACTGCTATTAGTTCATTATCGATGATGGGCGTCACGACTAAGCGATCATCCTCGGGCACCATGGCCATAATCACCAGGTCATCCTGCTGTTCGGCCAAGCGCTCAAGGGCCTGGCTGCGGTTACACACCTTTAAGCGCACATGAATATCAGGGTAGCTTGCGCGAAAGCGGGCCAGTATATACGGCACGATGTATTGCGCTGACGACACGGCGGCCAGGTTGAGCTCCCCGGAAATTTTTCCATTGATGTCTGACAGGTTCATCTGCAACCGGGAGAGCTGGCTAAAGATTTCTCTTGTTGATAGCGCCAGCGTATCGGCGGCAGGCAGCACATGCAGCGTTTTTCCCGCATATTTAAACAGCGGCTGGCCAAGTGCCTGCTCCAGTTGGCGTATCTGAGCGCTGACGGCGGGTTGGGTAAGCCCTAGCTGTTCTGCTGCGCGTGAGTAAGAGCGTTGGCGATATACCGCCTGGAAGACTTGTAATTGACGAAACGTTAGGCGATTGAGCAGCTTAGGGGATGACATAACAACCTCAAGAGAATTGCCCTCCGGCGGCGAATAAGATGGCGAGCGCGACGAATTACTAACGCTGCCTAAAATGCTACCACTGTTTACGCCTGCCGTGTCGCTAGTTTGCAGCGCTTGCGGTAAATCAGTGGTGCTACCCATCGACGTCTGTTGAGAAGTGGCTTAAGCTATATTGCATCGCAGCATCATGGTTTTTAGGTTGATCGCCAGCGCATTCACCCTAGGGAGACTCTATGAATTTTCTCGCCAACCCTTTGCTTACCGCTAACTCGTTAACACGTACCTTTTGGGGGCAGTCAAACGACTCCTCCACGCTGCTACCGGGCAGTGAGACGCTGTCCTCTTTCATGGACCCCTTTGGGTTTGGGCGTGCCGCGGCCGATTACTGGCGAGATAGCGTTGAGCGTAGCGTGCTCTATTGGGATGTAATGCGCGAGCGTGGCAACCAGTATCTGGAGCACATGGAACAAACCAAGCCGAGTGTGCTTGGGTTTAAAACCGAAGTGCTGCTTGATGGTCGCACGCTTGCCCAGCCGACCAACTATGAATTGCTGCGTGTATTGCCCCCTGAAGATACCGTCACTGACCCCCGCAAGCGCCCGTTCGTGGTGGTTGACCCGCGTGCAGGGCACGGTCCTGGTATTGGTGGCTTTAAGCCTGACAGTGAGTTAGGCGTGGCGTTAAAAGCAGGGCACCCTTGTTACTTTATCGGCTTCTTGCCCTACCCTGAACCGGGGCAAACGGTTGAGGACGTTGTCGAGGCAGAAGTTGCTTTTCTACGCCATGTGATTGAGCTGCATCCTGATATAAGCGAAAAGCCCATGGTGGTAGGCAATTGCCAAGCGGGCTGGCAGTTGATGATGGCGGCCGCACTTGAGCCGGACGTTTTTGGGCCTATCTTGATCGCGGGGGCGCCGCTCTCTTACTGGGCGGGGGAGCATGGCAATGCGCCCATGCGTTATACCGGCGGCATGACGGGGGGGAGCTGGATCACCGCATTCACCAGTGATATGGGTAACGACTTATTCGATGGCGCTTGGTTGGTGCAAAACTTTGAGCGCTTGAATCCTGCCAATACGTACTGGAAAAAGCAGTACCACCTGTACGCTAACATCGACACAGAAACTGAGCGTTATCTTGATTTTGAGCGCTGGTGGGGCGGGCACGTGGTTCTGGGTGGCGAAGAAATCCAGTACATCGTCGATAATTTATTTGTCGGTAACCGGCTGTCGACGGCCCAACTGGTAACCCGTGACGGGCGGCGGATTGATCTGCGTAATCTACGTTCACCGGTGGTGGTGTTCTGTTCGCGTGGTGACGACATTACCCCGCCCCCTCAGGCGCTGGGCTGGATCCGTGATTTATACGAAGATACCGACGATATCATCGCCAACGACCAAACCATCGTCTACTGCATGCATGATACGACCGGCCATTTGGGGATCTTCGTATCTGGCAGCGTATCCCGCAAAGAGCACTCTGAATTTACTGCCAATATGGACTACATCGATGTGCTGCCGCCGGGGCTGTATGAAACCTCGGTTACCGAGGCGCCAGAGGGTAGTGATGCCGCGCTGTATGAGCGTGACTACTTATTGGAATTTACGCCGCGTAACTTTGAAGAGCTGGATCGTGAAGTACATCATGATGCGGACGATGATCGGCGTTTCGCGACGGTTGCCCGAATTTCCGAGATAAATTTGGGCTTGTATCGTTTGTATGTGCAGCCCTGGTTGCGGGCCATAATGACGCCAGAAGCAGCGCGCTTTATTCGGCGTATGCATCCTATCCGCTTGGGCTACAAGCTGCTGTCGGACCGCAATCCTTTATCTGTCCCCCTGCCGGTAATGGCGGAAGCAATACGCAAGAACCGTCAGGAAATTGGTCCAGACAATCTCTTTAAAGCGCTAGAGACGATGCATTCTGACCAGATCGTCGCCGCCTTGAATGCCTGGCGCGATCTGCGTGATAGCAGTACAGAGCGTCTGTTTATGGATGTCTATGGCCAGCCACTGCTACAGGCGGCTGTCGGACTTTATGGTGATGCGCATGTACACCGCAGGAGGCCGGGCGCTGAGCCTGAGCATCGTCGCTTCCTGGCGCGGCGCCGGGAAGAGTTAGGTGAGCGCATTGCTCAAGGGGGCGCGCATGAAGCGATTATGCGTTCATTAATCTACGTGTTGGGTGGAGCACCCTCCACCGATGAGCGCAACTTCAAGCAGTTACGTGCCACAAGGACGAAGCTTGAGTCAGACATCGAGCTTTGCGAATTCAAGCGGTTGGTGCGCGAGCAATTCTTTATTTTAAAACTTGATCGTGAAAGGGCACTGAATACGCTGCCTGAGTTACTGGCCGGTGAAAGCAACAGTGCGATTGATGGCTATATTAAAAACCTGGAGCTGGTGTTTGCAGCAAGCGGTGAGCTTACTGAGCACGCGGCAGAACGTTTTGTACAGGTAAAAGCGTTGTTTGATAAAGCACGCCCGGCCAAGCCTGCGGTCAAAAAAACGGCCGTCAATAAGGCAACCACGGTTGAGAACCCACCGAGCGAGGCCAAAAAGACCGACACGTCAGTGAGCCAAGGCAAGGCCCCCCGCAAACGTTAATCGGATCCTGATTGAAAAAGAACGCCTCTACTTTACCGTAGGGGCGTTCTGCTTATGAAAGAAATAGTAGGTTGCTGATCTCGTAACGTCAGTCTAGTGTCTAGCTACTTCGGTATAAAAAAGTAAGCTTTTCTCACTACTGTTCGGTTGACACTGGCGCTAAGTGAAGGCCTGGGGTAGGGTAGGCGCATTTTTTCATCCGTATGTTTGTCTCGGCGAGTGAAATAACGCCGCAAACTCAAAACCATGCGGTACCGTATTCAGAGCGCGGGCTCTCGGCCCAAGCAATAGAAAAGTGGAGCACTATGGGCAAGTCACTGGTCATCGTCGAGTCGCCAGCGAAAGCGAAGACGATTAATAAGTATCTCGGCAACGATTTCATCGTCAAGTCGAGCGTGGGTCACATTCGTGACCTGCCGACCAGCGGCTCGGGCAAGGCTGCTTCCGACCCCAAGGAGCGCACTCGCCAAGCCGCGGCAACACGTAAAATGTCGGCGGAAGAGAAGGCAGAGTATAAAAAGCGCAAGAGCCACGATCAGTTAATTCGGCGTATGGGTATTGATCCCAACAACGGCTGGGAAGCCCAGTATGAAGTGTTGCCGGGCAAAGAAAAGGTAGTGGCTGAGTTAAAGAAGCTTGCTGAAAAGGCAGACGCCGTTTATCTGGCAACGGATTTGGACCGCGAAGGGGAAGCCATTGCTTGGCACTTGCGGGAAACCATTGGCGGAGACGACAGCCGTTATAAGCGTGTGGTCTTTAACGAAATTACTAAAAATGCGATTCAGGATGCGTTTAAAGCCCCTGGTGCGCTCAATATTCCTCGTGTAGAAGCTCAGCAGGCACGGCGGTTCTTGGACCGCGTGGTGGGCTTTATGCTGTCGCCGCTGCTGTGGGCCAAAGTGGCCCGTGGTCTCTCCGCTGGCCGCGTTCAATCTGTCGCAGTGCGCCTTATTGTTGAGCGCGAGCGGGATATTCGCGCGTTTATCCCTGAGGAATTTTGGGATGTGCACGCGGATTTAGTCTCACCAGACGGCGAACTGGTACGCTTTGCGCTCGCCAAGCAGGATGGCAAGGCGTTCAAGCCAACGTCTGAGCAAGACACGATGTCGCGTATTGCGGCGTTGCGCAATGCAAAGCTTGCGATTACCTCGCGCGAAGATAAGCCGACCAGCTCCAAACCAACGGCGCCGTTTATTACCTCTACGCTGCAGCAGGCGGCCAGTGGGCGCCTGGGCTTCTCGGTCAAGAAAACCATGACCATGGCCCAGCGGTTGTATGAAGCGGGCTATATCACCTATATGCGTACCGACTCCACCAACCTCTCGAAAGATGCGGTTGAAAGTGCGCGTGAGTTTATTGGCAGCGAGTACGGCGAGCGCTACCTGCCCGAGGCGCCCAATCGCTATAGCAGCAAAGAGAGCGCTCAGGAAGCTCACGAAGCGATTCGCCCATCCAGCGTTGAGCGCAAGGCAACCGATTTAGTGGGTATGGAACGCGATGCTGAGCGTTTGTATGAGTTGATCTGGCGTCAGTTCGTCGCCTGCCAGATGACGCCGGCCGAATATCTGTCGAGCACATTGAGCGTTGAAGTGGATGGCTACGACCTACGCGCTAAAGGACGTGTTCTGAAGTTTGACGGCTATACGCGGGTCATGAAGCCGAGCGGTAAAAATGAAGACCAGACGCTGCCCGATTTGCCCAAAGGCACGCCGATGGCGATGGAAACGCTGGACCCTCAGCAGCACTTTACCAAGCCCCCGGCGCGTTATACCGAGGCAAGCTTGGTTAAAGAGCTTGAAAAACAAGGGATTGGTCGTCCTTCTACCTACGCGTCGATAATTTCGACGATCCAGGATCGCGGCTACGTGCAGTTGGAAAATCGGCGTTTTTATGCCGAGAAACTGGGGGATATCGTTACCGAGCGCCTGAAAGAGTCGTTTCCTGACTTGATGGACTTCTCTTTTACCGCACGTATGGAAGATAGCCTGGATGAGGTCGCTGAAGGCGAACGCAACTGGCGAGCGCTACTCGATGCCTTCTATGGTGAATTTCGTGAAGAGCTTGCCAAGGCAGAAAGCGATGACGGGATGCGCCCCAACCAGCCCGTGCCAACCGATATTGACTGCCCCTCGTGTGGCCGCAAGATGCAGATTCGTACTGCATCTACCGGCGTATTTTTAGGTTGCAGTGGCTATAACCTGCCACCCAAAGAGCGCTGCAAAACCACGATCGATTTGATTCCGGGTGAGGAAGCCGTGGCGGCAGATGCCGGTGAAGAGGCCGAAACCAACGCCTTGCGTGCCAAGCATCGGTGCGATAAGTGCGGCACGGCAATGGATAACTACCTGATTGATGAAACCCGCAAGCTGCATATCTGCGGTAATAGCCCTGACTGTGATGGTTATGAGATAGAGCAGGGCAAGTTCAAGATCAAAGGCTACGACGGCCCGGTTATCGAATGCGATAAGTGCGGTTCACAAATGCAGCTTAAGTCCGGCCGCTTTGGCAAGTACTTTGGCTGTACCAACAGCGAGTGTAAAAACACTCGTAAGCTTTTGAAAAGTGGTGAAGTGGCGCCGCCCAAGATGGACCCGATTCCGATGCCGGAACTTGTCTGTCAGAAAGTGGATGACCACTACGTATTGCGCGATGGGGCAAGCGGCCTGTTTTTAGCGGCCAGTAAATTCCCCAAAAATCGTGAAACGCGTCCGCCGTTGGTGAAGGAGCTGAAAGCTCATGCTGACGAGCTGCCTGAGAAGTATCACTTCATTCTCAAAGCGCCCAGCGAAGACCCGGACGGCCGTCCAACTCAAATTCGTTTTTCGCGTAAAAGCAAAGAGCAGTACGTGATGACCGATGAAGAAGGCAAAGCCACGGGGTGGAAAGCAACGTTTGATGCAGGCAAATGGCACGTAGAGGACAAGCGTAAATGAGCGACCGCTCCCGTACTAATCAACTGCTCTATCAGGCCGAGCTGCTGGTAAGTATGCCTGTTGGTGAGGACGAGCATGCGATCGCTCGTCAGATGGCGCTCGAAGAGAGCGCCTTGGCCCTGTTTGAACTGGCGTTATGTTCGCTGCTGAAAGAAGTCACCGAACATGCTCGTCTGGAAAACCATGCCTGGCGTGAGTTATTAGCCCTTGATGGTCCGCCCATGGCAGAGCTTCAGCGGTTGCGCGATGTGAGGCGCGAGCCGGGTAGTTGGCTAAACTGGCTGGCGTTCAAATTAGAGCAGTTGCACAGCAGCGACGGGGCTGCACGACGCACCGTCACTAATCCCGCCATGATCGCCATGGGGAGTCAGAAACGCCTGGGAGAGCAATTGCTTGATTACATAAGCGATGCCAAGCAGGAAATAGCCGCCCTAAGGGAGACAAGCCAGGAGTGGTAAGCTGCCACATGACGAATCTATCCTGACCGGCTACGCTCATAAAGCAGCATACTGTTGCCGAGATGATAGAACGACTGAAAAGGAGACACGGATGCGCTACAACCAGGTCAAGGACTTAGTCGTATGGGCGGAAGGTTTTCACCAGCGTATGGCTCGTCAGTACAGCGAGGCGGCCGATAGGACAGATAATGAGCGTTTGACCATGGTGCTGACTTATCTAGCCAGCCGAGAGCTTCGAATGCAGCAGGGGCTTGATGACTTGTTTCACGACGGTTCTGATCATAGAGATGTGTTGGAGACCTGGTTTGATGAGTCAAGTGAGTTTCCTCAGCCGCCTGAGCTTGAGCGCCTTACGGAAAAGTCTGAATGGAATTCAGTCGATGAAATAGCGCGCATGGCTGTTGAGTCCAATCGAAAGCTTCAAGCGCTCTATGAGCATCGCGCTTCCAGAGCCGCTATACCGCCAGAAGCAGAGTTTTTTAATGCGCTGGCAGAGGGGCACGAAGCAGAAATTCGTAAGCTGGTCAGCAGTATGCAAAAGTTTGACGATATTTAGCGCTGCGTTGAATAGCGTTTCATTGGCAGGGCTTGGCGTGTCCACATGGTTAAATTGTTCTCAAAATCGCTGACAGACGCGGTGTATATAAGGTATAACACCTTCAAGAAATGCTTAGTTGGCCAGTGCTGAGCTAACCTGTTTTTGAGAGCTAACCTATGCCTTTAAACCGTCGCCGCTTTTTAGCGCTGGCGCTTGGCTGGCCAGTAGTGGCCAGCGCTGCTACGTCAAATGCTACGCTAAACTCACAGCCGATAGACCTGGTTGAGACGTTACTGTCTCGGGCTCATTTGCCCCGCTACAGCAACGAAGTATGGTTATTGATAAATGATCAAGAATCTACACTTAGCGTGTATCGTGGCGATACGCTGGTTGAGCTTTTTAGCCCGGTTTCGCTGGGTCGCTCAGGTGCGAAAACGCAGCGGGTAATGGGGGATAACGTTACGCCGCTGGGCGAATTTCGTATTAATCGTTTTAATTACGAAAGTCGATGGCATATCTTTATTGGTATCGATTATCCTACGCCGGCCCATGCGCGGATGGCGTTAGAAAATGGCATATACTCGCAACGCGATTATGAAGCCTATTTCGACTATTACCGCCGTTATGGCCATCCTCCGCAAAATACGGCGCTGGGTGGAGCCATTGGTGTTCATGGTATCGGCAGTGCAGACCCTGATGTTCATAGCCGTTACCACTGGACTCAAGGGTGCGTGGCGGTAACAAATGAGCAAATTGAGCGAGTTGTGCAGCTTGTTGATATTGGCACTCGCGTCGTGATCGGCTAGTCTTATGTTGTTGAAGGAAGTAAGAGGTTTTCTACAAGTGGCTATAGACAAGCGTTGTGGTCTATTATAAAACAGCGTTTGACTAGCGTGCTCATGCACAAGTCACTGAAAAGAACCTGCACCGCAGGTAGACAAAGCGCAGCTAAGCAATTAGCCTAGGTTTGTCATACCCTTAACGTTGTACCCAAGGAAGACTCAAGGAGAACATTATGACTTTGAAAACGACTCTGAAAATGACCGCCGCTGCCGCTTCTCTGGCAATCCTGGCTGGCTGTGCTTCTACCAGCGCTCTGGAAGAAGTTCGCATGACTGCTGAATCTGCACAGGCTGATGCCGCAGAAGCACGCAGCATGGCTTCACAAGCTCTGAACACTGCAAACCAGGCACAGCGTGACGCGAATGCTGCACTGCAGATGACTGAGCAAAACCGTGAAGAAATGAACCGCATGTTCCAGCGCTCCATGCAGAAGTAATTCTGCTTGGACCACTGGGTTGATGTTTGACTCAGCGGTTGCTGAAGATGTAAAAAAAACCCCGCCTCGGCGGGGTTTTTTTATTGCTTGTCTATTTTAGGTTAAGCATCTTCTTCAGCCGCTCGTAGGTGGCTAAGTTCTATCTCCTCCAGCAGGCTGTTACGGCTGGCAGGCTCCTCTTCTACGGTTGGCTGTGCCTGAGGGCCATAAAGGGCTACAAAACGGCCGTCAGGTGATTCTACGGCGCTTTTTACTTTGGCATAGTCGACAGCTACCTGGTCCTCCGTTAGCGCATCAACGCGATCAATGGCATCCAGGAGCGGTTCAAAGTCACCCACGTTCTCTTCAAGCTGCGGGTAGGACTGCACAAACAGCGTGCCATCCGCTGCCCAGCCAGCTTTAAAAGGCGCATCCATCAGGTTTACTTGGGTGCCGCTTGGCAGGCGCTCGTAGAGTGACTTAATGTCTTCAGGGTACATGCGAATGCAACCGCGGCTGGCGCGCATGCCAACGCCATCAGGGCGGTTGGTGCCATGAATCAAGTAGCTCGGCATGGCAAGCAGGATGGCATGCTCGCCCAAAGGGTTGTTCGGCCCAGCAGGCACTACGGAGGGCGCTGGCTCGCCGCGAGCGGCCGCTTCACGACGCATGGAGGCAGGAGGAGCCCACGCCGGGTCTTTTACTTTAATGGTCGTGCGTGTAATGCCAACGGGGGTTGCAAACTCTTCACGGCCCACACTCACTGGATACGTTTCAACGATGCCCGGGTTGTCGGCAGGGTAGTAATACAGGCGCAGCTCGGAAAGGTTAACAACAACCCCTTCACGTGGTGCAGGCGGTAAAATATATTGGGCGGGAATAACGATTTCCGTTCCTTCGCCAGGCACCCACATGCTGACGCCGGGGTTGGCCATGCGAATTTCTTCGTAGCCGATATTATGACGACGAGCGATATCAATGAGAGTCTCAGCGGGGTCGTCAACCGTGATGGTATACGACTCACCGATAATGTCGCCTTGGTCAGGGAGTCGGAAATGCCCGCGGGGTAGTTCACGCGTGTCGGCAACCTGCTCAGCGCTTGCCACGGATTCATCGGCGATCGCAGGTGCGCTTTCCGCTTGTTCAGATGCGGTTTGCGCATAAGCAGGGCCAGTGAGGGAAGCTGCCAACAATACTGCCAGGCTAGTAGGACCCCAAAGGTTGAATTTGTGACGAATGTTCATGATCTTTCCTAATAAGTTAGTGCACTGCTAGTACGCGTAAACGGGCAAACAATGGTTGCTTGCCGTCAGTTTGCCCCAAGGTTCACGCCGCCGCTACTTTTTGATTAAGGGTCGTTATAAGTGCTTCAACTTGCTCGAAACGCTGATCACTGTTTTCCATGGTAAATTCAAACCGCAAGGTGTCTGAACCATCCAGGCGATAGTGCTTGGGCGATGTTTGAATCAACGTAACCAGGGTGAGTGGGTCGACCTTCGTTGTACCATCAAACAGCACCCGGCCACGGCTTTCGCCTGCTTCAATACGGCTAATACCCAGCTGCTCTGCGCGTTGGCGTAGCTTTGTTTGACGTATCAGGTTCTTCAGCGGCTGTGGCAGGAGGCCGAAGCGGTCAATGAGCTCGACCTGTAGTTCTTTAAGCTCACTATCGCTTTGTGTATTGGCAATGCGCTTATACATAACAAGCCGCTGCTGTACATCATGAATATAGTCCTCTGGAATCAGTGCGGGCAGGTTCAGGCTAATTTCTACGCCAGTATTGAAGGGCGCCTCAATATTAGGTGTTTTGCCAGCACGAATTGCTTTCACTGCTCGATCCAGCATTTCCATATAAAGAGTATAGCCAATAGTTTCCATTTGGCCGCTTTGTTCATCTCCTAGTAGCTCACCTGCGCCACGAATTTCCATGTCGTGGCTTGCCAGAGTAAACCCAGCGCCAAGGTCATCAGAGGCGCTTATAGCCTCAAGGCGTTTAACCGCATCGCGCGTGATGGCCTTGGGGGGAGGCGTAAGCAGGTAAGCATAGGCCTGGTGGTGGCTGCGGCCGACGCGCCCCCGTAGTTGGTGCAGCTGCGCCAGACCAAACTTATCGGCTCGTTCTATGAGAATGGTATTGGCGCTGGGTACGTCAATGCCGGTTTCAATGATCGTTGAGCATACCAAGACATTAAAACGGCGATGGTAAAAGTCCGACATTACGCGTTCAAGGCTGCGTTCAGGGAGCTGGCCATGCGCCACGGCTACGCGAGCTTCTGGCACCAGCTCGCGGATCTGTTGAGCCGCGTTTTCAATCGTCTTTACTTCGTTGTGAAGGAAGTAGACCTGACCGCCGCGAAGTATTTCCCGTAGTAGGGCTTCTTTGATAATGCTGTTATCACGCTGCTGTACAAATGTTTTAACTGACAGGCGGCGAGCGGGCGGTGTCGCAATAATAGAGAGATCCCGAATGCCGCTCATCGCCATATTGAGTGTACGCGGGATGGGGGTGGCAGTGAGGGTTAGGATATCAATCTCTGCACGCAGGGTTTTGAGCTTTTCTTTCTGCGCGACGCCAAAGCGGTGCTCTTCATCGATAATTAGTAGACCCATTTGAGGTAGCTCAACACTTTTGGAGAGCAGCTTATGGGTGCCAATCACGATATCGGTTTGACCGTTTTTGATGCTTTCGAGCGTCTGGGTCATCTCTTTGCCCGCCGTAAAGCGCGAGATCAAACGGATATTGACGGCCGTATCGGCAAAGCGGTCACGGAAGTTTTCAAAGTGCTGGCGGGCGAGCAGCGTGGTCGGCACGAGAACGACGACCTGGCGACCTGACTGCACGGCCAGAAACGCGGCACGCATGGCCACTTCGGTTTTACCAAACCCAACATCACCACATACCACGCGGTCCATGGGCTGCGGAGAAACCATGTCCTCAATGACGGCTTCAATGGCCGCTTGTTGATCAGGCGTTTCTTCAAACGGAAAGCTAGCGGAAAAGCGCACGTACTCATCGTTTGGCGCTTCATAGACAACCCCTTGCTGGGCTTCTCGTCTTGCGTAAACATCCAGCAATTCAGCGGCAGTATCGCGAATCTTTTCGGCCGCTTTACGGCGCGCCTTTTCCCACTGATCAGAACCCAGCTTATGCAGCGGTGCCAGCTCATCATCAGCGCCGCTGTAGCGTGAAATAAGGTGAAGGCTGTCAACGGGTACATAAAGCTTGGCGCCATCGGCGTAAGAGAGGGCTAGAAATTCGTTGGCTTGCCCGCCGGCCGCGAGGGTTTCTAGCCCCAGGTAACGTCCTACCCCATGCGCCTGATGAACAACGGGTGCTCCTTCGCGAAGTTCTGAAAGGTGGCGAACCGCCAATTCATTGTCATCTGTGGCTTTTTCACGCCGTCGGCTTTGGCGGACGACTTCGCCGAACAGTTCCGTTTCGCTAATAATGGCAAGGCTAGGGTCAGTAAGCCATAAGCCGCTATCTACCAGGCTTTCCGTGATCGCGAAGGGGTGTTGGCTTTTAAGAAATGACTGAAAGCTATCAACATAAGGCAGTGACAGGGTGAGCGGTGCAAGCACTTCCTCTAATGCTTCGCGACGCCCGCGTGACTCAGCGACAAACAGGACCCGCGTATCAGGTTCGTTATTTAAAAAAACTTCCAATTCGCTCAGCGGCTGTTTGGCGCGTGCATTGATGGCCAGCGGCGGAAGCGCTTTTGCTTCCGGCATTAAGGCATGGCGATGCGCTTCGTCTTCAGTGAGTTCAATGCGAGGGCGTGATTTGATCGCTGAAAAGACATCGTTAACCGGGAAAAATGCCCGGCCAGGCGGCAGTAGTGGGCGGGTAGGGTCAACGCCCAGGTTGATGTAGCGTGCCTCAATGGATTGCCAGTGTTGTTCGGCGGCCTGAAAAACGCCGGGTAGCAGTGCCACCCGCGTATCATCGGTTACGTGATCAAATAAAGACGCCGTTTCGTCAAAAAATAGCGGCAAATAGTGCTCGAGCCCAGGCGAGGGGATGGCTTTAAGAGCGTCGTTATAGAGCGGGCACTGGCGAGGGTCGACATCGAACAGGGTTTCAAATTGCTCGCGAAAGCAGGCGATTGCGCTGCGGCTAAGCGAGTACTCATGGGCAGGAAGTAGTTCCAACGTGTCTATCTTGTCCGTGGAGCGTTGACTGCCAGGGTCGAAATGACGGAGTGTGTCGATCTCATCATCAAATAAGTCGATACGAATCGGCTCATCCATTCCCATCGCAAAAAGATCGATTAGTGCGCCGCGTATGGCGTATTCGCCAGGCTCGTACACGGTTTCAACGGCGCGATATCCTGCCCGGGTAAGCGACTCCCTAAAGGTATCCCGATTAAGCTTGGCGCCTGCGTTCAGCGTCATCACGCGTCCCGCGATATACGAGACGGGGGGAAGGCGCTGCATTAATGTATTAATAGGCACCAATACAATGCCGCGTACACCGTCTTGTAGCTGGCGTAATGTGCGCAAGCGTGCTGAGACGATATCCTGATGCGGAGAAAAACTGTCGTAGGGGAGGGTTTCCCAATCAGGGAATGGCAGTACAGGGACATCGCTGTAGAACGCAAGGTCTTGTTCCAGGCGTTGAGCGCTGGCCGTGTTGGGGGTAATTACCAGCAGCGGGGCGCTAGAAGCTACCTGGGCTAACGCCAGTGCAGACGCACTACCCGGGGGCGCGGTCCAGAAAAGCGTGTCGCGGGCCCCGTGTGGCTGAGGCGGTTCGAGCAGAGAGAATGAGGGCATAGTCAGGTCATTTTGCGCTGAAACGGATATTGGATCATACACGATCGCCTCTTTCAGTTAGAGGGCCAAAACATTACTGTTACTGTGAGAGCCTATTTTGTGTTTGTAGTCAAACCTCTATTCCTGTAATACCCCTACAACGTGTGCGACCATCCTTCCATTGCGAGTAGCTAATAAGGCCGGGATAATACGCCTGTAATCTTTTATCACTACCTTATCATTACCCAATGAGGCCGCATGTGAGTCAGCAAGCTCTCGAAAACGTTTTTGAGGAATGGCAGAACAACCAGGCTCTGGCCGAACAGATGATCCCGCTTGTTGGGCGCCTTTATCGGCATAACAATGTTGTGGCTACTATGTTTGGGCGCTCACTGATCAATCAGTCCGTTATTCGTATCCTGAAAGATCACCGGTTTGTGCGCAAAATTGAAGGGACAGAATTGTCGGTTGAGGACACCTTCCCCATCGTTGAAGCGATGAGCGCGCTTAATCTGGGGCCTGCTCATGTTGATGTGGGTAAGCTGGCGGTCATGCTTAAAAAGCAGGGCGGTGGTGATGTAAACGCATTCTTGCATAACGAACTGCAGGATATTATTGGCGGTTATCAGTCGGGAGCCAGTAAAGGCGAGCCGCAGGATGTTGTGCTTTACGGTTTTGGGCGCATTGGTCGTCTGCTGGCGCGCGTGCTGGTTGAAAAAGCCGGTGGCGGAAACCTGTTGCGTTTGCGCGCGATTGTGGTGCGTGGGCGTGGCGATGTGGGTAAAGACCTTGAGAAGCGTGCCAGCTTACTGCGTCGTGACTCGGTGCATGGCCCGTTTGAAGGCACTATTTCTGTTGATGCTGAAGCGCGTACGCTTACTGTAAATGGCAATGTGGTTCAGGTTATTTACGCTGACTCGCCCAGCGAAATCGATTACACCACTTATGGCATCAAAAACGCGGTCATTGTTGATAATACCGGTATTTGGCGCGATGAGGCTGGCTTGGGTCAGCACTTGGAGTGTAAAGGCGTGGCCAAGGCGCTACTAACGGCGCCAGGTAAGGGCGATATTAAAAATATCGTTTACGGTGTTAACCACGCGACCATTGGTGAGAATGACCGTATTGTATCGGCGGCTTCCTGTACCACCAATGCCATTGTGCCCGTTCTAAAGGTGCTCAATGATCAGTACGGGGTCACCACCGGTCATGTGGAAACTGTTCATGCTTACACCAACGACCAGAACCTGATTGATAACTATCATAAGGGTGATCGTCGTGGCCGCAGTGCGGCGCTTAACATGGTGTTAACCGAAACGGGTGCGGCCAAAGCCGCAGCAAAAGCGCTACCTGAATTGGAAGGCAAGCTAACGGGCAATGCGATTCGCGTGCCGACGCCGAACGTTTCGATGGCCATTTTGAATCTGACGTTAGATAAGCCAACCGATGCTGCCGCGCTGAATGACTATTTGCGCCGTATGTCCATTGATTCGTCTTATCAGAAGCAGATTGATTACGTGGACTCTGCTGAAGTAGTTTCATCGGACTTCGTTGGCAACCGCCATGCAGGCATCGTGGACGCAAAAGCAACGATTGCTAACGGTAATCACGTGGTTGTGTACGTGTGGTACGACAATGAGTTTGGTTACAGCTGCCAGGTTATTCGTATCCTGCAGCAAATGTCGAACGTACAGTTTTTAAAACTGCCACGCCACGCATAGTGCCTCTATGCCGGTGAATTAGCTGCGGAATAGCTTTTTCCATCGCGTCTGGATTGCTTAACGCCACCTTCGGGTGGCGTTTTTAATTGTAAAATCAAGTGTCATGGGTGGCATGTAACACTTTATGTGGGCATCAGGGATGTGGTCATTGTCCGCGCTTATCTTTATAATGTTGTAGATTTTTCGGGGTGGTTCAAGCGTGCTTGGGCCTGACTGGTAACGATCTGACAGAAAACAACAATTCACTGAACAGAAAATAAGCATTCGAACCCCTTACCTTCGTATATCCGATCCATCAACTGGGCGAGACTATGATCGAAGTCAAAAAAGGCCTGGATCTCCCCATCACGGGAGCGCCCGAGCAGCGTATTGAAGATGCGCAGCCTGTGCGTTACGTGGCAATCCTGGGCACTGACTACGTTGGCATGAAGCCAACCATGGAAGTTCAGGAAGGGGATAAGGTCAAACTGGGCCAGCTGCTCTTTACCGATAAAAAAATTGAGGGTGTCCGTTTTACGGCACCTGCAAGCGGTGAAGTAGTATCCATTAACCGTGGCGAAAAGCGTCGCCTGCTATCTGTCGTTATTAAAGTTGACGAGAATGAAGAAGCGATGGCATTTGCTTCTCATGATCGCGCTTCTTTAGCGCAGCTTGACCGACAGTTGGTCGTTGACCAGCTCGTTGAGTCGGGGCTTTGGACAGCGTTACGCACACGTCCTTTCTCTCGCACGCCAGCTATTGATAGCATTCCTGCTGATATCTTTGTAACGGCCGTGGATACCCACCCGTTAAGCGCTGATCCAGCAATTGTCATCAATGAAGAAACCCAGGCATTTGAAGACGGCCTCAAGGTGCTAACACGCCTGACCGAGGGCAACGTTTTTCTGTGCACGGGGGCTGATGCCAATATCCCTGGCGGGGATATTGACGGTGTGAAAACCGAAAGTTTTGCCGGTCCGCATCCTGCGGGTCTGGTGGGTACGCATATCCATTATCTTTCGCCAGTCGCGCTGCACAAACAAGTCTGGCATATCGGTTATCAGGATGTGATCGCGTTTGGTAAGCTCTTTGTCGAAGGCAAACTGCATACAACTCGTGTTGTCGCTGTTGGCGGCCCACGCGCTGAAAAACCTCGTCTTCTGCGGACCCGCTTGGGAGCAAGTACCCAAGAGTTTTTGGCAGATGAAGTCATCAAACCCGATGACACCCGCGTAATTTCCGGTTCGGTTTTTTCGGGCTTCTCGGCGGAAGGTCACCTGACCTACCTGGGGCGTTTCAGCAATCAGATTAGCTTGCTTGAAGAGGGCAACAAGCGTGCCTTGTTAGGCTGGCTTTCTCTTGGGGCCGATCGTCACTCGATTCTGGGTATTTACCTCTCGCGTATTAAAGGCCTGCGTAACTACGCGCCTACCACGTCGACCAATGGCTCTGAACGTGCCATGGTGCCGATTGGTACTTACGAGACGGTAATGCCGCTGGATATCATGCCGACTCAGCTGCTGCGCTCGCTGATCGTGGGCGACATTGAAGTTGCCATGCAACTTGGGTGTCTGGAGCTAGACGAAGAGGATCTGGCGCTGTGCACATACGTTTGCCCCGGCAAATATGAGTATGGCCCTATCCTGCGTGACAACCTCGCCATGATCGAGAAAGAGGCCTGATAATGGGTATTCGACAAACACTCGATAATCTCGAGCCGCATTTCCATAAAGGCGGTAAGTACGAAAAGTTCTACCCGCTTTATGAAGCCGTAGATACGATTTTCTACTCACCCCCAAGCGTTGCCAAAACAACGTCGTTCGTGCGCGATGGTATCGACCTGAAGCGCATTATGATCACCGTTTGGCTGTGTACTTTCCCGGCAATGTTCTTTGGTATGTGGAACGCGGGTTGGCAAGCCAACGTGGCTATTGATGCAGGCTATGCCTCCATGGGTGGCTGGCGTGAAGCGATCCTGATGACCTTGGCTGGCGGGCATGATGCGGGTAGCTTGTGGTCCAACTTTGTTCTTGGTGCCACGTACTTCCTGCCTATCTACCTGGTCACTTTTGCCATTGGTGGTTTCTGGGAAGTACTGTTTGCCATCAAGCGTGGCCATGAAGTTAATGAAGGTTTCTTCGTTACTTCGGTGCTCTTTGCGCTGATTCTTCCGGCCACTATTCCGCTTTGGCAGGTAGCGCTGGGTATCACCTTTGGTGTCGTGATCGGTAAGGAAATTTTTGGCGGTACGGGCAAAAACTTCCTGAACCCGGCGCTTACTGGTCGTGCCTTCCTATACTTCGCCTATCCTGCGCAAATTTCCGGCGATGCCATTTGGGTGCCCGCTGATGGTTATACGGGTGCAACGGTACTTTCGATGGCGTTCCAGGACGGCATGGGTGCAGTCACTAATGCGTTTAGCTGGTGGGATGCCTTCATTGGCTTTATTCCAGGCTCAGTAGGTGAGGTGTCGACGCTTGCGATCCTTGTCGGCGCATTGGTGCTGCTCTACACGCGTATTGCCTCGTGGCGAATAATGCTTGGCGTGTTCCTGGGAATGGTAGCCACCAGTACGTTGTTTAATCTGATTGGCTCCGATACCAACCCCATGTTTGCCATGCCGTGGTATTGGCACTTCGTGATAGGTGGGTTTGCATTCGGTATGGTCTTTATGGCTACTGACCCCGTCTCTGCTTCCATGACGACCCAAGGCCGTTTGATATTTGGTGCGCTCATTGGTGTACTGACGGTACTGATTCGCGTGGTTAACCCTGCCTTCCCCGAAGGCATCATGTTGGCAATTCTCTTTGCTAACCTGTTTGCACCATTGATTGACCACTTCTTCGTCCAGGCCAATATAAAACGCCGTATCAAGCGTACTGGCGTTCCGGCCGAGGAGACTGCCTAATGGCACAAGGTAATAACTCAATCAAGAAGATCCTGATTGTCGCGTTTTCATTGTGTATCGTGTGTTCGGTAATCGTTTCGACGGCCGCCGTGGCACTACGTCCTGCGCAGCAGCTCAATCAGGAATTAGATCGTAAAACCAACATCCTTAACGTGGCGCGTTTATACGAGCCGGGAATGGATGTAGAGGAAGCATTCCGGACCCAAATTACGGCGCGTGTGGTTGAGCTTGAAACCGGTGAGTATACCGATGAGTTTGACCCCGAAACGTTTGATGGGTTTGAAGCATCACGTGATCCGGCAACCGGCCGCACGCTGTCCGGAGACCGCGATATCGCCGGGCTTTCTCGGGTTGAAAATTACGCGACTGTTTATTTGGTCGGTAATGCAGACGACCCAGACCAAATCGTATTGCCGATTCGTGGGCAAGGCCTGTGGGGCCGGATGATGGGCTTTTTGTCGATCGAAGGTGACGGTAATACTATCATCAGTATTACCTACTATGACCACAGTGAAACGCCGGGTCTGGGTGCTGAAGTGAACAACCCGCGTTGGCAAGCGCAGTGGGAAGGCAAAGAAATTTACGCTGAAGAAGGTTCTCTTTCGCCAGCCATCCACTTAACCAAAGGCGGCGCGAGTAACGAAAATGAAGTTGACGCGTTATCCGGTGCTACCCTCACCAGTAATGGTGTGACCAATATGCTGCAATTTTGGTTAAGCGAAGAAGGGTTTGGTCCGTACCTTGCGACATTCCGCAGTGGTGCTGATCCGGAAGATGCCGACAACACCGATACCGACTTCGAAGACGGTGAGGGGGCTTAATCATGGCGGACGTAAATGCAAAAAGCGTTTTAATAGCGCCTATTTTTCAGAACAACCCCATTGCACTTCAGATATTGGGGATCTGTTCTGCGCTGGCAGTAACGACCAGCATGAGCGTGTCGTTGGTAATGGCGTTAGCTGTTATTTTCGTAACATCGCTCTCAAGCTTTTTCGTATCATTGATTCGGAATCATATTCCTTCTTCGATCCGTATTATTGTGCAGATGACGATTATTGCTTCATTGGTAATCGTGGTTGACCAGATCCTCAAAGCCTATGCTTATGAAATGTCCAAGCAGCTGTCGGTATTTGTGGGTCTGATCATCACCAACTGCATTGTAATGGGTCGTGCGGAAGGCTTTGCCATGTCCAACACTCCCGGCATGTCTTTCCTGGACGGCATCGGGAATGGCTTGGGCTATGGGTTCGTGTTGCTGGTGGTTGGCTTCTTCCGTGAGCTGTTGGGTGCGGGTAGTGTGTTCGGTTTTACTATCCTGCCTACCGTTCAAGATGGTGGCTGGTATGTGCCTAACGGCCTGCTGCTGTTGCCTCCGTCCGCTTTCTTTATTATCGGCCTGATGATTTGGGTTATGCGCTCAATCGATCCAGGGCAGGTAGAAGAGACTGAATTCAAGATGAAGGAAAACTCCAAGCCACAGGAGGCTGTGTAAAATGGAACACTATTTAAGCCTTTTCGTCGCTTCGGTTTTTGTTGAAAACCTGGCCTTGGCATTCTTTCTGGGGATGTGTACTTTTCTCGCGGTCTCCAAGAAGGTTTCCTCCGCGTTTGGCCTGGGCATTGCGGTTATTGTCGTCCTGACTATTTCAGTGCCTGTTAATAACCTGGTATTCAACCTTCTGCTTGCGCAAGGTGCACTTTCCTGGACCGGTATTAGCGGTGCTGAGAACATTGACCTCTCATTCCTTGGGTTATTGAGCTATATCGGCGTCATTGCAGCACTAGTGCAAATCCTTGAAATGTTCTTGGATAAGTACGTGCCTGCACTGTATAACGCGCTTGGCGTATTCCTGCCGCTTATTACCGTCAACTGTGCCATCCTGGGTGGCGTGCTGTTCATGGTTGAGCGTAACTACAACTTCGGTGAATCCCTCGTTTATGGTTTTGGATCCGGTGTTGGTTGGGCGTTGGCTATTACGGCCTTGGCAGGTATCCGTGAAAGGCTGAAATACAGCGATGTGCCTGGTGGCTTGCAAGGGCTGGGTATTACTTTCATCACCGTAGGTCTGATGTCGTTGGGCTTTATGTCCTTCTCGGGCATTCAGCTCTAAACGGAGCCGGTTTTTCCCGGCGGCGTTCTGCGCTGCCGGGTTACAGGAAACCTCAGCAATAGGAAACCGACATGGTTGATACATCTGTCATCTTGCTCGGTGTTGTCATGTTCACGATCATCGTTATTAGCTTAACGGCGATCATTCTGGCAGCGCGCAGCAAGCTTGTGAGTAGCGGGGACGTGACGATTGAAGTTAATCACGACCCTGAGCACACCTTGACGACTCAGGCCGGTGGTAAGCTTTTAAACACCTTGGCGGCAAATGGTATTTTCCTCTCCTCGGCATGTGGTGGCGGTGGTTCTTGCGCCCAATGTAAATGCCGTGTGGAAGAGGGTGGTGGTTCCATTCTGCCGACTGAAGAGTCGCATTTCACCATGCGTGAAAAGAAAGAGGGCTGGCGGCTCTCTTGCCAGGTGCCCGTTAAGCAAGACATGAAGATCGAAGTACCTGAGGAAGTGTTCGGCGTTAAAAAGTGGGAAACCGAAGTTATCGCTAACCCTAACGTCGCGACCTTCATCAAGGAACTGAACCTAAAACTGCCTGAAGGCGAAGAAGTTGCCTTCCGCGCGGGTGGTTATGTTCAGCTGGTTGCACCGCCTTACGATATTAAATTCTCCGATTTTGATATCGAGGAAGAGTATCGCGGCGATTGGGACAAGTTTGGAATTTTCAAGGTTGCCCATAAGAGCAATGAGGAAGTGATTCGCGCCTACTCTATGGCGAACTACCCGGAAGAGAAGGGTATCCTCAAGTTCAACATTCGTATTGCTACACCGCCCCCAGGCAGCAGTCATCCGCCGGGCCTAATGTCTACCTACGTCTTCAACTTGAAACCTGGTGACAAGGTGACCGTAATGGGTCCGTTTGGTGAGTTCTTCGCCAAGGATACCGACGCCGAAATGATCTTTATCGGTGGCGGTGCGGGTATGGCGCCGATGCGTAGCCATATCTTCGATCAGCTTAAGCGTCTTAAGTCTAAGCGTAAAATGTCTTTCTGGTACGGTGCACGCTCTTGGCGTGAAACCTTCTACAACGAAGAGTACGATCAGTTGGCAGAAGAGTTCCCGAATTTTGAATGGCATCTGGCGCTTTCTGATCCGCAGCCTGAAGATAATTGGGAAGGGCCGACGGGCTTTATCCATAATGTACTGTATGAAAACTATCTGAAGGACCATCCGGCGCCTGAGGATTGTGAATACTACATGTGTGGGCCGCCCATGATGAATGCTTCCGTGATTAAGCTGCTGCTTGATCTGGGGGTTGAGCCTGAAAATATCATGCTGGATGACTTCGGCGGGTAAGCGCTCAGGTAATCGAAAGTAGCCTTCGGGCACATTTGGGGCTGGCCGTAAGGTTGGCCCCATTTGTTTTGAATAGACTCAAGCCTTCGCTAATAGGTGCTGAGTGGTGAATAAGTGCTTGGCAGTTATCAGTACGTGGCAGCTAATAAGTATGTGTCAGCTAAGGTACAATTAAGGTATAGCGAGTATCTGGAAGGCACTAATTGCCTAAGCTGTTGTCGGTAGGTGGTGCATCCATAGCAATGCAGGGAGGTTAACATGGCGATTTGGCTACTGGTATTTGGCTTTATGGCGTTGATAATGTGCGCAATGGCGGTTGGCGTTTTAATGGGTCGTAAGCCTATCGCAGGTTCATGTGGTGGTTTAAACCAGATTGGTATGAAAGACGGCTGCGATATTTGTGGCGGTAAAGATGACGTATGTGAAGAGGAGAACCGCAAGCGAGGAAATGTGCGTCGCCGCAGTGATGAAAGCCGCGGAGCGGACTTGGGCTACGACGCTACACGGCGCTAGCACAATCCGTAACCGTATCGGAAAGAGAAAGAGTGCAGGGCGCAGCCGAGAGATCAGCTGCGCCTTATTATTGGGGAACGAGGAGACGCAGAGAGTATGGCGGTTCACAATTACGATGTCGTGGTTATTGGTACAGGCCCTGCAGGTGAAAGCGCGGCTATTAACGCCGCCAAGCACGGTAAGCGTGTAGCGATTATCGAAAAGCAGGCACAGGTAGGTGGTAATTGTACCCATTGGGGCACTATTCCCTCAAAAGCGTTGCGCCACCAGGTTAAGCAAATCATGGCGTTTAACACCAACCGAATGTTTCGCGATATTGGTGAGCCGCGCTGGTTTTCTTTCCCTAAAGTGATGGAGCGTTCGCGCGGCACGATTGATAAACAGGTAGAAATGCGTACTACCTTTTATGCTCGTAACCGAATCGACTTGTTTCATGGTATTGCGCGCTTTAAAGATGCGCATACCGTGGTTGTGCGCGACCAGCATGAAGGAATGGAAGAGCTGGTCGCCAAAAAAATTGTGATTGCTACCGGCTCACGGCCCTATCGGCCCGCGGACATCAACTTCCGCCACCCACGTATCTACTGCTCTGACACCATTCTAAGCCTTTCTCATACACCGCGTACGTTAGTGATTTTTGGCGCTGGCGTTATCGGCTGTGAATATGCGTCAATTTTCTCAGGATTAGGCCTCAAGGTAGATCTCATCAACAACCGTGACAGCTTGCTTTCATTTCTTGATGATGAAATCAGTGATGCGCTCTCTTACCACCTGCGTAAACATGGCGTATTGATCCGTCATAACGAGGAATACGCGAGTGTAGAAGGTGATGAGTCTGGCGTTGTCGTGCATCTTAAGTCGGGCAAGAAGATCCGCGCTGATGCGTTCTTATGGGCCAATGGTCGCACGGGCAATACCGATAGCCTGGGGCTTGAGAATATTGGATTAGAAGCCAATGGGCGCGGCCAGCTCAGCGTTGATGAACACTACCGTACGACAATTCCGCATATTTATGCCGCCGGTGACGTGATCGGTTGGCCAAGCCTTGCCAGTGCCGCGTATGACCAGGGGCTAAACCTTTGCAACGAGCTGCTCGATAAAGAGTATCGCTTCGTCAACGATGTACCCACCGGCATTTACACTATTCCTGAAATTAGTTCGTTTGGACCTAATGAGCGCGAGTTGACTGAAGCCAAAGTGCCCTATGAAGTCGGAAAAGCGTTCTTTAAAGATACCGCGCGTGCGCAAATAACCGGCGATGTCGTGGGTATGCTGAAGATTCTCTTCCATCAGGATACGTTGGAAATCCTGGGGATCCACTGTTTTGGTGACCAGGCCTCTGAGATTCTACATATCGGCCAGGCCATTATGCAGCAGCCGGGTGAAGCCAATACGCTTAAGTACTTTGTGAACACAACCTTTAACTATCCAACGATGGCAGAAGCGTACCGAGTGGCAGCACAAAATGGCTTGAACAGAGTATTTTAACGCGCTTTGGGTAGCGTAAAGCGCAGGTGTAGTGTCATACATCGCTGTGTAAAAGGGGCCACCAGAAATTGCGTGGCCCCTTTTGTATACTTAATATTCATCCAGTAACTGCTGCGCGCGTGCCTGCCAACTGCCGTCTATTGATGCTGCCTGCATCAAGGCGTTGCGTGCTTCGTCGGGCTTATCCTGTTGCAGCAGCAAAATACCCAGGTTGAGCCAAGCGGCCCCCATGTGTGCATCGTGCTGGGTCGCTGCATCAAAGGCTGCCATCGCTTCCTTGGGCCGGCTGTCGGCGTACAGCGCGTTGCCCAGCGCAAACTGCGCCAGTGGGTCCGTTGGGTAGCGGTTAACCAGGGCTTGCCAACTGCTTAGAGCTTCTTTGGGGCCGTGAGCTTCTTCGTAAGCGCTAATAGCCTCCAGTGCATTACGGGCACTAATGCCTTCCGGCAGAGTGCCGGGGTTGGCCACAATAAATCCCCAGCGACCACTGCGCGCCCAGGTCGCATCAAAGCGGCTAAACGACAACGTATGTCGCTCACGTTCACCACTGCGCAGGATGAGCGTTTCATCAGGCAAATCAAATCCGATAGCCACCGCGTAGTGCCACATGGGATAAATAGGCAGTGACAGGTTCTGCATCACCACGACTGGGTCGCCGTTAGCCAAATGATTTAACAGTGCATCCATGGTACCGCGAATGGGGTAGGCAAGCTGTTGGTGGCGGCGAACGGTGGACAGCATTTCAGGTTGAACGCTACCGTCACGCCCTGGCAAGAATACTTGCGGAATCAGCTGGTCAACGCCCACCTCAACGCCTTGGTAGTTCAACACCATGGCAAGCGTTGCCGGGCCACACTGGTACTCGCTTTGGGCAAAAAACGGCACGGCACGATTTTCTACCTGAGGGGTCAAGGCTTCGTAGGTGCTGTCGAGTAAAATGGGGCTGCGGGCACAGGCAGAAAGCAGTAGGGCGAGCATAAAAACGCCCGCAAAGCGGGCGTAGGGTAACAATGTTTTCATAGTGACTAGCTTAGCGGGTAAACGGATAAACGTCGGTTAAACCGAGAATATCAGTAATCAGCAAAATGATGAAAACGGCAAACAGGGCACCGATAACACCGCCGCCTGCACCGGCAGGCAACTGATCAAGCTGCTGAGTCATTTGCTGTGCTTCGGCATCGCTCAGAGCGGCAACGCGGGCGTCCACCTCATCAAGATCCACACCCTGCTTTAGCAGCTGGTCCTGTACATCGGCACGGGCCAGAATTTCGTTTATCCGCTCACGGTCAGCGCCGACACGATCACCTGCTAAAACAGACTGAGTTGAAACTAAATCCATGGATTGGGGGGCGGCAGGCGCAGCAGCGACGGGCAAGCTGGTGATCACTAGCGCCGCGATCAAGAGTGCAGAGAGGTAAGCGCGCAATGTTTTCATCGTCTTCTTCCTTAGAGACTGGTCAGGGGTGTCGAGCATTGTGCTGCTCTAATCACTAGTATAGGAATAAAGAGGGCAGGCTTTAAGTCTATTGTCCAATATGCTAATTATTTGCACTAATGCGATAGGTCCAGGCTGTTTCAGCAAGAATACCTTTTCCGCCCGCCATGGTCATCGCCAAGTCATGAAGGCCAGGCCATAAGGGCACATTAGCGGCCCCTTTAACGGCTAAATCCAGCCGTTGCGCCATCAAAAGCAGCTTGTGCAAACGCTTCATGGGAAGACGCTTTATGGCCTTTTGATAAGCGGGGCGGCGCTTATCAAAAATCATTGGCTTTTGGGTTTTGCAGGCGTGCTCAAAACTTTGGCCTTGATCCAGGTGCTGATGCAAAGAGAGTAGCGTGCGTAACTCGCGGCTTAATGCCCATAGCACAATGGGTGCTTCGACCCCTTCACTACGCAGCCCCTGCACTATGCGTGAGGCGCGGCTAACCTCACCTTTCAAGCAGGCATCTGCCAGGTTGAACACATCAAAGCGCGAGCTATCCTCTACGCCTTGGGCGATGCTCTCAACGTTTAAGCGGGTACCTTGCGGATGAATCAGCGAGAGTTTTTGAAGCTCCTGATCAGCGGCCAGCAGGTTACCCTCAGTGCGTTCACCCAGTAGGCGCGCAGCCTCAAGGTCAATCTGCAAGCCATGCATTGATGCTCGATCACGTAGCCAGTAGCCCAGGCGAGCATTATCTACGGGCCATACGGGGACAAACAGGCCGTGCTTATCAAGGGCTTTAAACCAGGCACTTTTCTGCTGTTTGCCATCCAGCTTACCCATGCTGAGTAGCAGTAGGTCGTCGCTGTTTGCGATGGTTTCAGCGTACTGCGCTAGTGCTTTGCTGCCTTCCTGGCCCAGTTTATGGGTGCCCAGGCGAACTTCCATCAACTTGCTGGTTGCAAATAATGAAAGGTTGCTGGCGGCCTCCAGTAAGCGGGTCCAGGCAAAGTTGGCATCTACGTCCAGTACTTCGCGCTCTTCAATACCGGCTTGGCGTGCGGCGGCACGTACTGCATCACAGGCATCGCGGTGCTGGAGCGGCTCATCGCCCGCTACGATGACGACCTTAGGCAGCGCTTTACTTAAGGCACCCGGCAATTGGTCGGCAAAAACCTTCACTCAACACCCTTAATGTTAACCAGGCGCTCCACAATACGTTGTGCTAGCTCCCGGGCAAGCGATCGCTCTGCTTCATTGAACAAGGTTTCACGATTGAGCAAATCATCATCGTTAACACGGATGGTTCTGCTGACAGATACGTTACTGCCGTTAAGCGCATAGGCATTGGTCTGACGCTGTTGCACCGAGAGCGTTGTGCTTAGCACCAGCTCGTGTTCACGGCTGGCGCGACTATCGCTACCAATACGTCGCTCCAGTAAGGAAGGGGTGCCTAACGTGACGCGCCAGGGCGCGTCAGGTCTTATCTCGGTTCCTAACTGTGTCAGGCGTGCACGTAGCTGCTGGGCCGTGGTGCTATTAATGTCCCCTTCCAGCGTCAGTGCGGGCAGGCTGGGCATAGCGCTATGGCCGCGCAGATGAAAGCCACAACCGCTAAGTAGCACCGCCGCAGAAGCGGCGATGCTGGTTGTCAAAAATGTGCGTCGGTTCATCCGCTTACCACAATGTTTACCAGCTTGCCTGGCACGACGATCACTTTACGGACCGTTTTGTCTTCCAGGTGGCGCTGGACGTTTTCGTTTTCCATCGCCAGTTTCTCGATGGCTGCTTTATCTGCACTAGCCGGTGCTTCCAGGCGTGCACGCAACTTACCGTTTACTTGCACGACAAGTTCAATGCTATCGCGAGTAAGCGCTGCTTCATCAAGCACTGGCCACTGCACTTCAATAGCGGGTTCTGCATGCCCTAGGTTTTGCCACAACTGATGGCACACGTGCGGAGTGATTGGAGAAAGCAGCAAGATACATGCTTCCAGCGTTTCACGGCTTACCGCTAAACCAAGCTCAGAGGTGTCATCAAACTTGCCAAGCGCGTTGGAAAGCTCCATGACTGCCGCGATAGCGGTATTAAAGGTGGTGCGGCGGCCAATATCGTCGCTGGCTTTCTTGATGGTTTCATGCGTTTTTCGACGCAGTGCTTTTTGGTCATCATTAAGCGCATCAACCTTCAGCTCACCCGGTGTGCCGGCTTCAAGATGCTCGCTCACTTGGCGCCAAATGCGCTTGATGAAGCGGTGCGCACCTTCAACACCTGAGTCAGACCATTCCAGCGACTGCTCGGGCGGGGCTGCAAACATCATAAACAAGCGGACAGTATCAGCACCGAACTTGTCGATCATCGACTGCGGATCAACGCCGTTATTTTTCGATTTGGACATTTTTTCGATGCCGCCCATCTCAACCGGCTGACCATCACTTATCAGGATAGCGCTTAGCGGACGGCCTTTCTCATCACGCTGAACGTCGACATCGTCCGGGTTGAACCACTGTTTGCCGCCGTTATCGGTATGGCGATAGTAGGTTTCCGCGATGACCATGCCTTGGGTAAGCAACTGCTGGAAGGGCTCGTCAGAATCCACCAGGCCAAAGTCGCGCATCAGCTTATGGAAGAAACGTGCGTATAGCAGGTGCAAAATGGCGTGCTCGATACCGCCAATATAAAGATCGACCGGTAACCAGTAGTTGGCGCGATCATCCAGCATGGCGTCATGGTTATCGGCGCAGCAGAAGCGCGCAAAGTACCAGGAGGACTCCATAAAGGTGTCAAACGTATCGGTTTCGCGTACCCAGCCATCGCCCAGGTCGGAAAACTCAGGCATTTTCTTGAGCGGTGAGCCGGAGGCGTCAACCGTCACTTCCATGGGCAGTGATACCGGGAGCTCTTCATCGGTCAGCGGAACGGTCTGGCCTTCCGGGCCGTATTTAACCGGAATCGGCGCCCCCCAATACCGCTGGCGGGCAACCCCCCAATCGCGCAGGCGATAGTTGGTTTTAACCTCGCCACGGCCCATTTCGGCAAGTTTTGCGGCAATCGCGTCAAAGGCCTGCTCAAACTCCAAGCCATCGAACTCACCGGAATTGATCAGCGCACCATGCTCAATATACGCGGCTTCGGAAAGGTCGGGCGTATTGCCGTTTTCATCGGCAATAACAGGTTTAATATCGACACCGTACTTGGTGGCGAACTCCCAGTCGCGCTGGTCGTGGGCAGGTACTGCCATGACAGCGCCGGTGCCGAACTCCATAAGTACAAAGTTGGCCACAAACACCGGAACTTTAGCGCCGCTAAGCGGGTGAATGGCGACATGACCGGTGGCCATGCCAAGTTTCTCTTTAGTGGCCATTTCAGCTTCTGAGGTGCCGCCTTTGGCGCACTCTTCACAGAAGGCTGCCAGCTCTGTATTTTGTTCTGCCGCCTGTTTGGCAAGCGGGTGGCCAGCGGCTACCGCGACGTAGGTAACCCCTGACAGCGTATCCGGGCGAGTGGTGTAAACGGCTAGTGGTTCAGCCGCGCTACCGTCTGCTGCTTCGATATCAAACGTCAGCTCAACACCACGCGATTTACCAATCCAGTTGCGCTGCATGGTTTTGACCTGCTCAGGCCATTCTACTTTGTCTAGGTCGGTCAAAAGCTCATCGGCGTAGTCGGTGATCTTCAAGAACCACAGCGGAATTTCCTTACGCTCAACCAGCGCACCTGAGCGCCAGCCGCGGCCGTCAATGACCTGCTCATTGGCAAGTACGGTCTGGTCAACCGGGTCCCAGTTCACTGTGGACATCTTCTTGTAAACCAGGCCTTTCTCGACCAGTTTGGTAAAGAACCACTGCTCCCAGCGATAGTAGCTGGTATCGCAGGTGGCGAATTCGCGGCTCCAGTCGTAGGCAAAGCCTAGCGCCTTCAACTGGTTGCGCATGTAATCAATGTTTTGGTACGTCCATTCCGCAGGCGGCACCTGGTTTTGGATCGCTGCGTTTTCCGCAGGCATGCCAAACGCGTCCCAGCCCATGGGCTGCATCACATTTTTACCCTGCATGCGCTGGAAACGTGAAACGACGTCACCGATAGTATAGTTACGCACATGGCCCATATGCAGCTTGCCGCTGGGGTAGGGGAACATGGATAGGCAGTAAAACTTCTCGCGGTTCGCGTCTTCTACTGCTTTGAAGCACTGATGTTTGTCCCAGTACTGCTGGGCGTCACGTTCAATTTCACGAGGGCTATAGTGTGCGTCCATCGGTTTTTTTAATGCCTTGGCGTATTCGCCCAATAGGGCGCAAAGTGAATGGTAGATGACGACTGTCAGATAAGTAGTGTCGATTGTATCCTATGAAGGGGTATCCTTGAACGGCAAGCTGATGATAGGAAACACCTGCGTCGACAAAAGGAGAGGCATCATGAGTGAACAACACAATGACCACCGCTTGCGCGAAGGCTATGAGCGCTTGCTGGAGCGCATGCAGCATGGCGCAAATGACTTAACCTGGGACAACCTGCAAAAGGATTTAGACGACGCAGTCGCTTTTGAAGCGGAGCTTGAAGAGTACACGAAAGATGAGCTGGCCCTGCTGCGTGCTTGGGTTGAGCGCGACTTAAAAGATATGCGCCACTACCTGGCAGATACCGGGATGCAGGTCGCTACCTGGTTGGGTGTCGATATCAGCGGGCTTTCACGTCGCGTTGCGGAGTCACTACTTTCCATCGCAGATCGAAGCATTGTAGAGCGTGAACGCTTTGATGACGATCTTGAGGCGGCTCGGGCAGATTACTGCGAAGGTGAAATGGCAGCACCAGGTTTGATGGCCTGTGTCCACTGTGATGCCCAGGTAATGCTGCCCCATGTGGCGCGCCTTGAGCCTTGCCATCAATGTGGTCACCGCTACTTTTATCGGTTTCCCAGTAAAATTATCGAAACCTGAGCATCTCTCTAACCGCTGACAAACGGTGTGGGCAGCGAGGGCGGGTCAGAGCAGGGGCTCGCCGAAGGGGGCTGCCCCTGTTGTGTTGGTAATTCCGTGTGATGCAATAGGCGAGGAGCTACGTCACCAGATAGCTCATCGCCGTGATTGAGGCTAGCGAAAGTAGACTCATCACCGCTGCATAAAGAAGATTGTTTTTCATCATGTGGTAACCGTTGATCCCGTAGCGGCCCTGAAGGCTCAGGTTAATCCCTGATAAAGGCCCGACGCTGGTGCCCACGGCCCATGAACATAAACAGACAAACGCAAACAGAGTGTGCTCTCCACCGTGCAAACTTACGATAGAGGCCAGCACCGATACCCCAATAATTGGGTGGAGCCCCACCAGCGCACTCAGCACAATGCTGAGAAAACTGATCATGCCTTGTTGCGCGCCAAAGGTTTCGAATAGCGTCCAATCGTTGCCCGCTACGGCAGCCACAAGCGCTGAAAGCCCCAGCGTAAAAAGCCCCGCCGCTAAAAACAGTGAAACTTCTCCTCGCATGGCCGGGAGCCGTGTGGTGGTGTGTTGGCGAACACGCCACAACGTATAGCCGATGCCTTCGCGCAGGTTATAGATCAAGGCAACGGCCGGGATCAAAAAGGTAATAATGCCAACGATTGAGAGCCTGGGCGTTAGCCAGAAATGAAACACCATGACCAACAAGGCCATGATCACGGGCATTATCAGGCTACGCGGTGCCAGAGAAAAGCCATACACCTCACGTAAATCAAATCGACGGCCAAGTTCAAGCGTCGTTAGCAACCCGGAAATCATTGCTAATGGGAATCCAAAGAGTGCCACGTAGGAGTACTGCATCTGCGGTGCGAGTGCGATCACTATTCCCATGGAAGCAAAAAACGGTGACCATAGCGCGGCACTTGAAAGCCCTCGATTCAATGCCAGGTACTGTGGAATCGTTAATGGAGCCGTTCGTGCCAATCGGTCACCGACCATAATAACGGTTGATATATTCAAAATCGTGCCCAGAAAATGCACGCCAAGCCAGGTACGTAATACGCCGCCACTGCCCGTTAAGCGTTTGCCTGGTGCTTTTTTTCGCCCTTGCTGTTTACCTACCAGGGAAATAAAGCTGACGCCTACCAGCATGGCCACTACAAAGGCATTGCCCTGCAGCATGGCGGGCCAATCTACGTGGTTATGGTAATAAAAGCGCGCCACCAGCAGCATTAATATGCCCAAAGCCATCAACACGCCGGCCTGAAAACGTGAGCGTTTGGGAATGTCCTTCCACAGCAATATCACGGCGAGCCACAACACATAGCTCACTGCGTGCGCCGTGTTTATCAGACCGGTAAACCCAAGAATCTGTGCGATCAACCCAAGCAGAATCAGCACACCCGCCAAGCGCTGCCGAAAAGTCGTTTCTTGCATGCTAAACCCTTAAAGTGAATTAGCAGGCTAATAGGGTTGGCACTGAAAGGCTAGTCGCAGCCGATATGCTTCAATAAATCGATGAGGTTTTTAATGAAAATAAGGTCAATGAATATCGCTGATTTGGATGAAGCTGCAAACGTTCATTCACTGGCATTCCCTCGCCAAACGCATTCGTATGAATGGTTGAAATGCAGTCTCAGTGCCTCTCCTCGATTTCTTTGCTTTGTCGTAGAGGAGGAGTGTAGCGTTATTGGATATATTGTTTGGATGCAAAAGAGCGGCTTCCGTCCGGAGGCGGTTCTGGAGTTAGAGCAATTGGCAGTATTGCCAAATCGTCAAGGTAAAGGGGTTGGGAAACAATTAATCGAAAATTCACTCCCTTTGGT